>CAYYVO010000125.1:0-6150 GCA_964475175.1 uncultured Dehalococcoidaceae bacterium
GGGCTATCCAGAAATACATAATGAAGACGTTACAACCGGGCACGAGCTCTTCGCTCATGAGGGTACCCCCGGGACCCCGCCGTCCTTCCCCGGGCAGCTTGACCATGTATTTATCGTATGTACGTTCAGCCATACGGGTAATCCTCCTCGCGGGATAGTGCGTTGGCGGTATGTCAGTCTTCTTTTTCCAGCTCGGCAACGATTCTGCGCACCTTGGCTTTATGCCCTTCGGCCCCCAGGGTAAACGATTCCGGCACCCACTCCATCTCTTCCAGGTTTTTAGTTATCTCCGGGAGCTTATCCCAGGGGATGGAGATAAGTATCCGGCCTTCAGGGAAGAGCTGCCGGGCCTTCATGCCGAAGCCGAAACCGGTGATAGATAGATTTATTTCGCCGTTTAGATATGGATAGATATACAGCCAGGCGCATCCCACCACCGGCGTACCTTTGGCCTCCCACATTTCACCGGTGGCGTAAGCTTTGGCCCTGATGAATATCTCCGCCTGGCTGACGCTGGTCAGGATGATAAGGAGGTCAGGCTCGAAGGTGAGTTTATCTATAGGCGCAAAGACGACATAGTTAATAGACTCTTTAGGGAGGCGGGGGAGGTACTGGTAAATGCGGCGGTTAGCGCGGTCGTCCCTGTATGCCCCCAGCTTGGGGCCCACCCGCCCGCTTTCGAACACCGGGTCTTCCGCCGTCATACCGAGCAGCAGCGGACCGATGCACGTAAAATCTTCCTTCGTTACATAGAATGCGTTTCCCTGCTGTGCCTCGACCAGCATTTCGCAAAAATCCATTACTTTATCGGGTCGTTTGAGACCCTTCGGCCTGTTAAACACGTATTTAATACCGACAGGAGTTCTTTCGAAATCGAATTTTTGCAGTATGGAGAGTTCCTTCGGGAACGGACTCATGGCAGCCTCCTTTTTTAATGAGCGTGTCTCGCAACCTATTATAATAGGGTTGCGTATGTTTAGCAAAACAATATAAAGGTAGCTTCTGGTAACATTTCGTAATCATCCGCCGCACCCGTAAAATTTTAATGTCGCTCGATAGTATGGTATAATTTAAATGTTAGAGTAAACTGACTCTGATGCCAATGCAGCCGTTAATAAGGCAACGGCTGTCAGATTTCCCTCGTTAATAACCTTCAGGTAATTCCTTTTTAGCTTTGAATAAAAGCGCATTCATATTTTCGTTTACCTTAATATTTCACACTTACCGGGCGAAAGGAGAACATTATGGCACAGGCAGCAACTGGTGATACTGTAAAAGTACATTATACCGGCAAACTGGATGACGGTACTGTATTCGATACCTCTGTGGAAAGCGAGCCGCTGCAATTTAAGATTGGCGAAGGCCAGCTTATTCCTGATTTTGAAAAGGCGGTTATCGGCATGGAGCCGGGCGAATCGAAGACATTTCAGGTAGCTTCCGATAATGCTTACGGCCCCCACCACGAGGAAATGGTAATGGTAGTCGACCGCAAGGACGTACCGGAAAATCTGGACCCGCAACCTGACCAGAAACTCCAGATTCGTCAGCAGGACGGCAATGCTTTCGTGGTCACGGTGACGGACGTCTCTGAGAACAACATCACCCTTGACGGCAATCACCCTCTGGCGGGAAAAGACCTCACCTTTGACATTCAGCTCATGGAGATTGCCTGACCACACCCCCTTTTAGGTGATAATACCAGCGTAAAAGATAGCAGACAGGCTTGCGGGAAACGCCGTTTTTAACCTATAATAATATGTGGTATCAGGTTGGAGCGGAGGCGAGGTGGAATGCAGATAAATGTGTCTCAGCTGCTTCAGGAACCTGTCGGGGCGATGAGGGATCACCAGGTAAATGAAATGGCTGATATTATTGGCGATAATAAACAATATATGGTACAGGGGGAGTGTAGTTTACTAAGGCTTCAGGGCAGTATCCTGGTAAAGTGCGCGCTGGAGACCGAAGTAGAGCTTGCCTGCGGTCGGTGTTTAAGCTTGTTCCGCCATCCCCTTAAAATGAAATTCGAAGAGGAGTATGTACCCACAGTAGATGTACTCACCGGGGCGCTGCTTCCTCAACCCGAGGAAACCAGCACATTCACTATCGACGAACACCATATCCTCGATTTAACGGAAGCGGTACGGCAATATGCGACACTGGCTGTCCCGATGAAGCCGCTCTGTGGCGAAGAATGCGCCGGATTGTGCCCCAACTGTGGCAAGAACCTTAACGAGGGTGAGTGCGACTGCCCGCAACAGGAGATAGATCCGCGCTGGTCAGAGTTGACCAAGCTGTTATAATATAGTTTGAAATAATTATATAAGAACGGAGAACTACATGGGAGCTCTACCGAAGCGAAAGAAAAGCAAGTCAAGAGCCGGAAACCGGCTGAGTCATAACGCCCTGAAACCTCCGGCGCTGGATATCTGCCCGCAGTGCCGCAGCCCCAAGATGCCCCACCGCGCCTGTCCCACCTGCGGTACCTATAATGGCCGGCAGGTCATCAACATGGAAAAACAGAAAAAGCCCGCCGCCTAACTTATTCCTCTAACTGAATGGCTCTCCTTCACTCGTCTCCAGTTTTACTGGAGTGAACGGGGGGCCTGCTTCATATTCAAATAGATTTTTCAAGAGGAGGAAAGTAACCGAGATGACGAAAACAGCCTGGGTATTCCCCGGTCAGGGGTCGCAGACCGTCGGGATGGTGCGTGACCTCTATGATAATGTGGCTTCGGCCAAAGCTGTTATCGAGAAGGCCGACGAAGCCCTGGGATTTTCTCTTTCCAAACTCTACTTTGAAGGCCCGGAGGAGGAGCTCCGACAGACCATCAATGCCCAGCCTTCTCTGTTAACCGCTGCCTGTGCCTGCTTGGAAGCGGCGCGGGAAATCAGCAGCAAAGACCTGCCCGACCCCGCCTTTTTGGCAGGTCACAGCCTCGGAGAGTATACTGCGCTGGTGGTGGCCGGTGTTTTCGATTTTTCCACGGGAGTCCACCTCGCCCGCGAGAGGGGACGTTTGATGCATGAAGCCGGTCAGATGCAGCCGGGGGCCATGGCCGCTATCATCGCGCTTGATGAAGACAAAATGGACGGCGTCTGCCGGGAGGCGGATGTCGTTATGGCTAATATCAACTCCCCGGGACAGATTGTTATCAGCGGTGCCGCCGATAATATTGCCAAGGCCATGGAACTGGCTACCGCTGCCGGAGCCAAACGCGCCATCCCCCTTCAGGTAAGCGGTGCCTTTCATTCGCAGCTGATGAAGCCGGCCGTGGAAGGCATGAGAGAGTATCTGGACTCCGTTGACTACAATACGCCCACTATCCCCGTTATTGCCAATGTAAGCGCTAAACCCCTGACTACCGCTGATGAAGTGAAAAAAGAGCTCATCGACCAGCTGACAAATCCGGTGCAGTGGCAGCGAACGGTCGAGTATATGGTAAATGAGGGCGTATCAACTATCATCGAGATAGGGCCGGGCAAAGTGCTGACCGGACTTGTCACACGCATCAACAAGGACATTACGACAATCAATATCGGCGACCTTGAGGCGGTAAAGGCTCTGGGCAGCTAGGTATCATAGCCAGCTTCTTTGGTTGATAATATATTTAGACGTGGGTATTGAGAACGTGGTTAAACAGATTTAGCTTTAAGCGAAGCGATTAATTCGGCGACGTTCTTTTCCACTTCCGCCAGGTCCTGCTCGTTGGGGCGTCCCCTGATATCCCCCAGCCGGCCTTTGGTGCTGAATTCTTCCCGCCCGTGAAACTCCCCGACGTTATACCACTTCGCCGCCACATCGAAACCGATATGTTCGAAGAACTGCCCCAGGTACTCTCCGGCCGGTATCGCTTCACCAATACCGGTATGGGGGCCGGAATACGTGCAAAAAATAACCGCCGTCTTGCCGGGAATCCTCGGTGACCCAAGCTTAACGTCGCCCCTGTCACGGTGCACATTCATCTTTTCATTCATAAACTCCTGCACCGGCTCCGGCGGCAGGAACTGGTATGAAGGGGAACCGATGAAGATAATATCGTAATCGAAAAATTCTTCATCGCCGGCATCCTTAATTTTCTTCACCACCGGCTCTATACCCGCTTTAACCAGCGCTCTCTCGATAGCTTTCGCCACCTTCTCGGTATTGCCCGTGGCCGACCAGTAAATAACCAGTGCTTTCAATCCGTCATCCTGAGGCATGGTACCCTCCGTAAAGCCTTTTTCTTATTCAGTATAGCACTTAGGGCAAGTAGATTTTTTGGGGTGTTGTGTGTATAGGGTTGATTTTAAATACTCAACCCCTGTGTCCCCCTCTCAAAACAGTTAATTATTATGGCTCGATTTTCTTAGTGTTTGAGAGGGGGAGAAAATTAGAGAGGGGGCGGAGCCCCCTCTCTCCAGGACTCCCCTCTCCAGCGATTAATACCTGTGGTTTCCTGACAATGTTTAAGGCTGGAGAGGGGATAAAGGGGTGAGGCTTGCACCTACTAAGAGTAAAAAGAATCCTTCCCTGAATCTGGCGGATTGCGTCGTCGCTAGGTTACTCGCAATGACAAAAAAAACAGTAGAGGAGAATAACAATCATGTCTTTCGTCTGTTTCCGTTAACAATGGTATAATGGGGCGAATATGAAATACAGGGGGTAATTTATGGACCTCTCCAATAAAGTAGCCGTCGTTACCGGCAGCGCAAGGGGCATCGGGCGGGCTATCGCTTTGAAGCTGGCCGGGGTCGGTGCCGACGTCGTGGTCAACGATATCGCCGCGGCGGCCGATACGCTGGAAGGCGTTGCGGAGGAAATCCGGGCTTTGAACCGGCAGGCGCTGGCGGTTACCGGCGATGTCAGCTCTGCAGAAGATGTTAACGGATTTATCGAGAAAGCCATGGAAAAATTCGGTCGCATTGATATCCTGGTCAATAACGCCGGGGTTACGCGTGACGGCTTGGTGATGCGCATGTCCGACGAGGAGTGGGATACCGTGATGAATACAGACCTCAAGAGCGTTTTCCTGTGCACGCGGGCGGTGCTGCGGCACATGCTCAAGCAGCGCTGGGGCAGGATTATCAGCATGGCCAGTGTGGTCGGCATCATTGGCAACGCCGGGCAGGCCAACTATTCCTCGGCCAAGGCCGGGGTAATCGCATTTACCAAATCTGTCGCCAAAGAGGTGGCGTCGCGGGGGGTTACCGCCAACGCTATCGCCCCCGGCTTTATCGACACGAAAATGACAGAGGCGCTCAACGAGAAGCAGACCGAGGAGCTCCTCAAGCGTATACCGGTGGGCTATCCGGGTACCCCGGATGATGTGGCCGAGGTGGTGGCTTTCCTGGCATCCGAGGAGGCAAGGTACATCACCGGACAGGTTATCAACGTGGACGGCGGTATGTCTAACGGGTAGGGGATTTACGCCGTTTCCGAGTTTCTCTCCGGCCTCTCTATCTTCGGGCCGTAGCGCCGCATCCGCCATTCCTTGAGGCAGTGGAGCACCTCGCCGTCGGTGATATCGTGCCAGTAGCGGTAGTAGTCTGAAACATAAAAGACCTTTTCCGTGCCGACGTGGCAGGTCACCACTCTATCAGCAACTTTCCGCAGTTCTTCCACGACGTGCTGTGGTCCCACCGGTACCGCGGCGATTATCTTTTCCGGCTTGCGGTGACGCAGCGACTCTATGGATGCTTTCATGGTATATCCCGATGCCAGACCGTCATCGACGATTATCACCGTCCGTCCCGTGACGGTGAGGGGAGGTCTTTCCCCGTGATAGAGCAGGCTGCGCTGCCGGATGTCCGATCGCACCTGGCTTACCTGGTAATTAATCTGCTGCTGGCTCAGGCCGGCGTTTTTAATAACTTCCTCGTTGAGAATCAGCGTACCGTCGTCTGTAACCGAGCCGAACCCGCCTTCCGGACTGAGGGGCAGGGGTATCTTGCGGGAGATAACGAGGTCGAGGTGGGCATCGAGCGCCAGGGCCACGCTCAGCGCCACGGCGACACCACCGTTGGGGATACCCAGGACGATCACGTTTTTACCGGCATATTCCGCCAGCTTCTCGGCGAGCTTGCGTCCCGCGTCAAAGCGGTTTTCAAAGAGGGGTTCGGCGGCAGAGTGCCGCATTTAGTCTTCTCCCTTAACAGACAGGTCTATTATTC
>CAYYVO010000126.1:0-6141 GCA_964475175.1 uncultured Dehalococcoidaceae bacterium
AGGCTATTCGCTGCCAAACACGCTGAGACTGGGTATAACCTCTTTTGTCATCGGTATGGGGCTGGCATTCATCCTGGGCATACTGGCGGCCACGCGGCGGGATTCACTCTTTGATAATGGTGTGAAATTTTTAGCGGTGGGGGGGCAGGCGCTTCCCGGCTTCTGGGTGGGCATCATGGCCGTACTGATTTTCTACCAGAACCTGGGGTGGCTGCCGGTTGGGGGAATGGAAACCCCGGCGCATTACGTGCTCCCCGTGGCTACCATGATGTTTTTCATGTTGCCCGGTATGATGCGTTTGGTGCGTTCCACGATGCTGGATGTCCTGGATAGCGAATATATCAAGCTGGCCAGGATTAAGGGTCTCCCTGAGAGGATTGTTATCTGGAAACATGCCTTGAGAAACGCGTTGATTTCGCCCCTCACAATACTGGGAATGTTGTTCGCCGGCATCGTCGGCGGCGCCATTATTACGGAACAAATTTTTAACTGGCCGGGTATGGGCAGGCTGGCTGTAGAAGCGACGTTCGGCCGCGATTTTCCGGTGGTCCAGGGCGTTGTTCTGATAGTCGCGGTTATGGTACTGGGAATGAACTTGCTGATAGATATAACCTACGCTTATGTCGACCCTCAAATCCGGTACCAGAGAGCATAAAGGTAAAATATGACTACAATTGCTGATGTTCAAACCACGCCGGCGAAGAAATATACCGGTCTTTCCCGCGGCGCGCGTATTGTCAGAAGCCTTACATTTTTTATTCCCGTGATTATCTTGAGCCTGCTTGTAATTATAGCTATATTTGCCCCGCTTCTGGCGCCCTATGACCCTGTCAAGCAGAATATGCTGGAAAGGCGTGCCCCCCCTGTCTTTATGGAAGGCGGGTCCTCTGAACATCTCCTCGGGACTGACCATCTCGGTAGAGATATTTTAAGCCGCTTGATCTATGGGGGCAGGGTTTCCCTGAGCGTTTCCCTGCTCGTTATTTTCATTACGTCTGCTGCCGGCACGGCAATGGGAATAGCCGCGGGTTACTTCGGTGGGCGTCTGGATGGTTTTCTTATGAGGTTAACCGATGTCGCCTTGTCGTTCCCCCCCCTGCTGATAGCTATGTTGCTTTCTGTGGGCGTAGGTCCGGGATTTCTTACCGTCGTCTTCGCCCTTTCGATACTCGGCTGGTCCGGTTACTCGCGCATGATACGCGGCGAAGCCTTGAGATTACGGACCTCCGACTTCGTGGCCCAGGCGCGGGTTAACGGGGCGTCTGACCTGAGGATTATGTTCAAGCATATTTTCCCTAACATACTCAATTCCCTCATCGTTATCATGACCCTGGCCGTGGGTATGATGATTCTGGCGGAATCCATGCTGAGTTATCTCGGCATCGGCATCCCGGCTCCGACCCCTTCCTGGGGCTCCATGGTGGCTGATGGCAGAAACGACCTCGACAGGGCCTGGTGGATTTCCACACTTCCGGGTATCGCTATCGGGCTGGTGGTAATGTCCGGGAACTTCCTGGGTGACTGGCTGCGCGATAGATTGGACCCGAGACTGAGGCAATTATGAGCGATATTATCCTTCAAGTAGAGGACCTGCACACCTCTTTCTTCACGCGTGCCGGCGAGTTCAAGGCCGTCGGCGGAATCAGCTTCTATGTGCGTGAGGGGGAGACTTTCGGCCTGGTCGGTGAATCGGCCTGCGGCAAGACGGTAACCGGCCTGTCGCTGCTGCGCCTGCTACCGGAGCCCGCCGGTAGGATAGTAAAAGGGAAGATAATCCTGGATGGAATGAACCTCCTTGAACTGAGTAAAAAAGCGATGAGGGCGGTCCGCGGCAGCAAGATATCCATGATTCTCCAGGACCCGATGACTTCGCTTAATCCAGTGTATACCGTCGGCAATCAGATATCCGAATCTATTAAACTGCATCAACATCTGCCTGATGATATGGTGGAAACAGAGGTTGTTTCCGCGCTGAGGCTACTGAAAATTCCGGCGCCCGAGCAACGCCTCAACGACTATCCTTTCCAGATGAGCGGAGGCATGAGGCAGCGCGTAGTAGGTTCCATAGCCATGTCCTGCCGCCCGCGTTTACTGATTGCCGATGAGCCGACGACCGCTCTCGATGCCACCATACAGGCTCAATATATAGCCCTCTTCAAAGATATCCAGAAAGAGACGGATGTTGGCATAATATTCATCACCCATGACTTTGGAGTAATCGCCAATATGTGCCACAGGGTAGCCGTCATGTATGCCGGAAAAATCGTGGAGACTGCTTCGACCAGCGCAATATTCAAACGGCCCAAGCATCCCTATACGCACGCACTTATTAATTCAGTACCGCGTCTGGACCGGAAAGATGAACGGCTGTATTCTATTGAAGGGCAGCCTCCCTCACTGTTGAACCTGCCTCCCGGCTGCCGGTTCGCCCCTCGCTGCCCGGAGGTCCAGGATATTTGCCGTAAAGAACAGCCGCCCACAGTAGATATTGGCGAAGGGCACTCCGTATCCTGCTGGAAGGTGAAATAGACCATGGCAGACGTATTACTTGAAGGGCGCAACGTGACGAAACACTACCCTGTTACCAAGGGCCTTCTCCAACGCACCATCGGCTGGGTACGGGCTGTGGATGGCATATCGTTCTCGATAGAACAAGGCAAGACCTTGAGCCTGGTAGGAGAATCCGGCGCCGGCAAGACGACCGCGGCCAAGATGGTACTGCTGCTGGAGAGGATGACTTCCGGGAATATCCTCTTTGGAGGAAAGGACATCTATAAATTCTCCAAGTCACAATTAAAGACGGAATACCGCCCGAGAGTTCAGTCGGTACAGCAAAATCCGTGGAGCTCGATGAACCCGAGGATGCGGGTCAGAGATATTATTGGCGAGCCACTGGTTGTGAACACAAAACAAAGCAAGCAGGCGATTCGAGAGAGGGTGCTGGAATTACTAGACAATGTGGGGCTAGCGCCGAATCAAGCTGATTATTACCCGCACGAGTTCAGCGGCGGACAGCGGCAGCGGATTGCGGTGGCTCGCGCCCTGGCATTGAATCCCAGTCTTGTAGTACTGGACGAACCCGTGTCGGCCCTGGATGTATCGATTCGCGCGCAGATTATGAACCTGCTGAAAGACCTCCAGGAACAGTATAATTTAAGTTATCTGGTTATCGCCCATAACCTGGCAACGGTGCGTTTTATGAGCCATACCGTGGCTATAATGTACCTGGGCCAGATAGTGGAATACGGTGACGCGGAAACGCTGTTTCAGAATCCTTTACACCCCTATACGAGGGCACTAATATCTGCGTCTATGCTTACCCTGCCGGAGGATATGGACCCGGATATGGAGCCGATTATACTGAGGGGCGAGATGCCTTCGCCGCTGAATCCTCCCCCCGGTTGCCGATTCCACACCCGCTGCTCCGAGGCAATGGATATATGCTCCAAGGAAGCGCCGGAGTTAAAAACGATAGGTACGCAGCAGGTCAGATGCCACCTTCAGGAACATCTTTAGTCCCCTGATTATTTCAAAGCGTCACAGCCATATCCCGCGTAGCAATTGGTGTATTACGTATGGCTATCAGGTCTCCATAAGGGTATAACCTTCGTTATCGACGGCTTTTGTCTTTCTCCAACCTGTATCTTTACAAAATAGTATAGTCACCAGTGCCATAACGGACAGACCCGCCCAGAAGAAAAAGGGAACTCCCGCATTCAAACTCGCCAGACTGTTACCCAGAGGCGGCGAAGAGACACTACCGATATGGGCTATGGTAAAAACTATGCCCAGGGCAGTCCCCGAATATTGCGGCCCAACCCCCTTGGTTTCCAGCAGCATGGTGACGACCAGAGCCATAAAACCATCCATAAATATGCCGGAAAGTACCATCAAAAGCCATATGGTATTGCCTTCGACTACCGGCAACAAACTCAGGCATATAATAGTTACAACCAGCGCGGGGAGCATTATTACTTTCCTGGAACCCAGTTTGTCCGAAAGCAGAGACAGCGGCACGACGCATATCGTACTTACCCCGTAAAAGGCAGCCAGAGTGCCATCGGCGCTGGCAACGGGCCATCCCTGCTCCCTCAGGTAGAGCGGCAGATAGCCGGTTGTCCCCATCAGGCCGCCGACACGGAAAAGCAGCGTTAACCCTATGAGCCACAACGCCTTGTTGCGAATCAAATGGGAAAAGGCCTCCCGAAACGGTACCGAGTCGGAATCATCTTCAAACGACTCGACATGACGCGGCTCCCTCCCGAATATCCACCAGAGTACGCCAACTATAACAGACAGGACTCCGTATAGATGCAGTACGTTTCTCCAGCCCCCCAGAGCAGGTGAAAGTACGGTGGCGCTTATCATAGGCCCCAGCATAAGGCCCATGCCCATGCCCATACCAGATATGCCCATTGCCAGGCCCAGGTTTTTACCCTTGAACCAAATGCCCACGGCCTTGGTTAAGTTAATGGGTAAAATCAACCTGGCTATACCGTTAATAAATACGGTAACTGAAAGCATAAGAAAGCTATTGGAAAAGCCCCTTAGAGAACCGGTTATTCCCACCATTACGCAGGATAAGATAAGGATTAGCTTCACCCCGTATTTGTCTCCCAGGACTCCGGCTATTATGCTGACAAAGATACCGGCCAGACTGGCAAAACCCCAGATGGAGCCTATCTGTACCAGGCTCAGCCCTAAATCCTCTGATATTTCCTTGAAAAGGGCCGGCATGCAGGAAAACGGTATGGCCGCCACGAACGCGCCGGTTATCGCCGTCAACGCAAGTAAAAACCATCGGTAGGATGACTGGTGATTATCCGGCATGTGGGGGCCTTTCTATTGAGGGAACTGATGGCGGGTTCAATAAAGTATATTGTGTGAGAGCTAACGGTGTCAATGTGAGGCAAACATGGAATCACTGTACTCTCCACTACCCGGTCGTTTGGCACAGCATACCCCGCATGCTATAATTTTGTTTGAAGAGGAGGTCACTATGAGTTCAAATAAGCTTAACTATTCAATATTCGATAAATTTAATTTCGAGAGAAAGCCCGTAGGCATCAAGTATTCCATGGGAAAACCGGAGGGGATAGAGCCATCCGATAAGCTCATGGCGGTCTGCGAACTAATCGGAGAGGCACAGTCCGGTAAACCATTCTATATCACCAGGGATAATATCCAGTGCGGCGGTCAGGTCATGGGTATGGCCGAATATCCGCCGATGATGTATAGCGGTCAGCTCGGCCCCATGTTTTCCATGTTCAAAACCCCGGGCGCCAACCGCAGGATTTACGATTACGTCCCTCATCTGCCCAAGGACTCCGTGAACTATATCGCCTGCGCCACTACCGACCAGATGACGTTCGATCCTGATTTACTTATTTTTACAGGAACTACCGCGCAGGCAGAAATTCTCCTCCGCGCCAGCAGCTTTTCCGACGGTAAAATGTGGCACAGCAAGGGCACGACATGCCTGGCCTGCGCCTGGATATTCGCCCACCCCTACTTGAGTGGGGAACTTAACTACACCGTGAGTGGTCTCGGCTTCAGTATGAAAGCGAGGCGGGCGCTGCCCGAAGGGCTGATGGTTATAACCTTTCCTTTCGATACCATCTCTTCTCTGATTGAAAATCTCGGGGAAATGGAGTGGCACCCCGACTGGTTCGATATGGGCAGGGACGTATTTATCGAAACGGTACAAAAGAGGGAGAAAGAACTGACCAGCGGGTTATCCATGGAATACGTCCAGACTACAAAAGCATTGACCGACGATAAATAATATTTCAGTACGATACTTGACAAAACGGCACCGGGGAAAATATCTCCGGTGCCGTTGACTTTATCAGTAGGAGATTTGCGAGACTTTATCTTCAAGCTACATCGATGCCCGGCAGAGCCGCGCCATTGTCCAGGAGAGCCTTCTGTAAAAGCTTGTGGTCCAGCTTTCTAGGGCTGACGCCGTGCTTAATCGCCAGCGCCGCAGCCGTGCCGGAGGCTTCGCCCATGGCGCAGCAGTGGGGAATCAGATTAAGGCTGTCGTTGGCGATTTTATCCGATGAGAAACTGCGTCCCGCTACCAGCAGACCGCCCATCCTTACGGGAACCAGGGCGCGGTAAGGAATGCAGGCACAGGTG
>CAYYVO010000127.1:0-6128 GCA_964475175.1 uncultured Dehalococcoidaceae bacterium
AGGGGATGAAAGTCTGCGTTGAAATCGTCTTAATGGCCACTGACGCCGGCAAAGTAGACCTCGGCGAAGAAGTCGTCGTCGTAACGGGGACGGGGCGCGGGGCGGATACGGCTGTGGTGGCCATAGCGGCTCCATCCACCCGTCTGACTGAATTTCATATTACCGAGATAATCTGCAAACCGCTCCAGACGAAGTCTTTTGCGCCCCCGCCGCCCCAGATGCCGCCTCCGCCGGAGAGGAAAGACTAGTCCATACGCGGGCCGACCAGCGGCTCGTATTGCGATACCTGGTCCATAACTTCCTGCTGCTCTTTATCGGAGAGCGGCCGGAATCTCTGTGCGGCATCGATAATCATCGGCCAGAGCTTCAACTCGCCGGGCATCACGGCCAGGGTAATATCCTGGCTCAATGTATACCACAGGCTTTTCCGGATTTCTTCCACGTCGTCGAAAGGCTCGTACCAGGTGTTGTACGGGCGGGATTCTCTATCCGGGTTTTTCCATGTGCCTTTCGCTACGGACTTGATAGCCATAACGCCCACGTCCTTACGACGGGCGGTCTCTAACAGCGGTCGGAAATCATTCCAGTCGGTGGGATGGGCGGCATGGATACGGTTCAGCGGAAACATCACGGTATCGAAATCGAATTGCTGCAGCGCCTGGTTATGAACAGGGGGATTGTGACCGGTAATGCCGATATACCGTAACAATCCCTGCTCCCTGGCTTCCAGAACCGCTTCCAGCGCGCCTCCGGGACCGAGAATAGTCTCCACTGTCTCTATACTATCGACGCCGTGGAACTGAAAGAGGTCGAAGGAATCGACTTTCAGTGTATCCAGCGACCGCTTAAGGCTTTCCCAGGCACTATCCTTGGTGCGTTCGTGGGTCTTGCAGCCGAGGAAGAATTTCTTGCCGTTTCTCCCCAGCCATGAGCCGATGCGTTCCTCGGCCTTACCGTATACAGGCGAGACATCGATGTGATTTATACCGTTTTCGAGGGCCATCTCCAAGGCGGCATCGGCTTCTTTCTGGTCGGCATGAAAGAGTGCAAAACTGCCGAAAGCTATGATGCTGCTCATCTGCCCTGTCCCGCCCAGGCGTCTCGTTTCCATAATCGCCTCCGCTTTGTTAAATTCCTGTTATTCTTCCGACCCCGTTACTCTGCCGTAGCTGGTGCCGTTGCCGCCGGTAAAAAAGAGGAAGGGGCTTTCTATCTTTCTGAATGATATGGGGCCGTGGGAAAGACCGCGGGGGGCAAATATCAGGCAGCTCTTGGTGAGAATATACTGCTCATCTTCCAACCATAGCTCTATCTCCGCGCCGAGTTCCTTCGGATTATCCCTGCTGCTCCCCATAAATCCCAGAATCTCATCGAAGTCATGGGAATGGGCTACTTCAAGGGAAACGGCATCCGTCCCTTTTTTATCCCACATCCAGACGCAGTCGAAATAAAGCGCCCCCTTGGCTATTATATCGTTCAACGACAGCATATGAGTGGACACCAGATAGTTGCCCGCCTTTCTCTGCTGTTCAAGCCTGTTGCGGAATCCGGGGGGCGGCGGTTGAGCCAGGTCCTCGGTGATAACGTATTTGGCGTATTTCAGTTCAGACATTTTCTCCTCTACCGGGAAACAAAGAATTTAGTATCGATATTGTTATTATAGTTATCAGCACATAGAAGCGTCAAAAAGGCATCCGGCTATACGGACAGCTAACCGAGGACATGCAGCAAGAACGGTATCACGGCGAGGCTGGCCAGCGTTGTTAAAAACACCACGGTGGAAACCAGTCCCGCCTCGTTTTTATATCTGGTGGCCAGGATAGAGGTCGTGGCGGCGGCGGGCATCGCCGAATCCAGTATCACCACCGACCTGAACACCCCCGTAATATCGAATATATTCACCGCCAGAAAGCCTATACCCAGCCCCACCCCTATTCTGAGGAAAGAAGCCAGCAGTGTTGTCGGTAATGAAGTTATTTTAACTTTCGAAAGGTTGTAGCCAAGGACGAGAAGGACCAGCGGTATCGCCATCAGCGCGGCTATATCGAGCGTATTGACAACGAGTTCTGGCACCTCGACTTCGAGAAAATTCAGCAGCAGCCCGATGACGAACGCGTATACCAGAGGCAGCTTTAAGATTTCTTTAATATTGTCTTTCCACCGCTTCCCCGCCATGATGTAGATACCCATGGTATAAATCATCAGCAGGTTGGGTATATAGAATAGTGTAGCCGCCGCTAACCCCTCGGTACCATAGGCAAGGTACATTACGGGGAACGGAATATTAACCGAATTCATTATCGCTATGGAAACGTAAAGGCCGGAGTGCTTTTGTCTCAGAGCCTTGAACACGAGCCAGGCCACTAACAGGCAGCCGAACATTATCATCAGGGCCGAAGCCCAGATTTTTGCGGCCTCGACCAGGACTATCTTCTCGCCAAGAAATGAAATAATTACGAGGGCCGGCACGGCCACGTAAAGGGAGATATCGACAACCGGAGACATCTCGATTTTGGTAAGCTTGCCGATGATATAGCCGATAAAAATGATTATGAAGGCCGGCAGGACGATATCGATAATATTGGGCATTACATTTTCCATCATACAAAATATTGTCTTGAGAGTCTAATAATCCTTGCTGGAATCAGCCGTTTTCTTGACTTCTCCACCCGGATTCGCGTATAAGTAAGACTAAATATAAACGGGAATGTAATATGTGGTCTGACATAGTTTTTGTTTTTTGCGCCTATATTTTCGGTTCGATACCCCATCTGCAGTTACTGGCGAAGCTTCGCGGTGTGGAGCTGAACGGTGATTACCACCAGGACCTGTGGTATCGGGGCGGTAAAATGACAGGGGTGTTGGGAGTAGCCGGGGAGTTCGTCAAAGGGATTTTACCGGTGCTCGTGGGCAGGTGGCTGGGATTTGAAATAGCTACACTCGCCATCGGCGGGGCGGCGGCGGTATGCGGTCAGATGTGGCCGGTCTTCTTGAAATTTGACGGGGAAAAAGGTAACAGCATCGCCCTGGCAATGGCCCTGGCGCTCGTTCCCAAAGCCATGCTTGTCGCCGTAGCGCCGGTCATCGTAGCCATAATCATAAGGTCCGCCCCGCGGCTTTTTAGCAGGCACAAGTCTACCGCCAAAGAGCCACTCTTCGGCGGTTCTTATAGTCGGGCTTTGCCGCTGGGGATGCTGGTCTGCTTTCTGGTACTTCCGTTCGCCAGCTTATATTTCGGGGAGCCCGTGATAGTATTCTGGTGCCTGGCTGCCTTGTTTTTCCTGATATTGATAAGACGCGTTACCGCCGGACTGCGCACAGATTTAGAAGCAGGCGGGGATATCGGGGGAGTGGTGATGAGACGCCTGCTTTATGACAGTTTCACAGCCATCTGGCGAGAGTAAACAAAACGTCATGGCGCAGTGATTTTTCAATCACTTGAGGTAAAGGATGATATCCTCGATAGTATAGCGGCTATACCTATATATCTTCTTTGCCGTGGTACTTGAAGGAGACCCTCACTTTGGCGCGGTAGTTGACGACCTTACCTTCCTCGATTTGCATATCCAGCTCCTCGATTTCGGCAATCCTGAGGTCTTTGAGTGTCTTTCCAGCCGTTTCGACGGCATGGGTAGCCGCTTTTTCCCAAGATTCGGCACTGGTGCCGACTAACGTGATTATTTTATATACGCTGTTTGGCATAGCATCCTCCTCCTAAATTTGATGCATAATTATATAACGCATATTACAGGAAATCAATGGTAATAAACCTCAATTGTCCAACGAATAATCTGATGGACGCGAATTTAATATAAATGTTATAATCAGGACTGATACTTGCCGATTATCAGGGAGGCAAATGATGAACAGGGAGCAATATCTGGAGTATGTAGACCATTTTAACAACAAACGATATGATGCCGTCACCGGCTACTTCTCCCCGGATATCACGGTGGAGTATTTCGATAACGCCTACGGTCCGCAATCCCCCGCCCGTACGTTGCACGGGCGCGAGGAGTTTGCGAATAACTACAAGAGTCTACACGAGCATACCAGGGAGGTGCTGGAGCTCGGCGACTTTATGGTGGACGGGAACCTGATGTTCGTGGAGCTCTATACCGAGTTTCACACTTTCAAAGACTCTCCGGGAGCCGTTCAGGGATGGAAGAAGGGCGATATCACCATTATGACCAACTGGGTCGTTTACACCATGGAGAACGATAAAATGACACATATCCGCATCGCCCATTTCCGGAACCACGACCCCAAGACAGCCAAGTATAAATAGCGAAATCATCCATGATTATGTCAATTTAAATCAAGTTTGAAGGGAAATACGATGGTTCGTTTTAATGATTTAAGCGAAGAAGAAAGAAAGATGCTTTTAAGACTCCCCTGCCCCACCTTCGATACAAGTCCCTGGGTCACCGGGCCAGCAATTAATAAAAGTCGTATAGCCATAATCACGACAGCAGGACTCCACCTGCGGAATGACCGCCCCTTCCAGCTCGACCCCAACGACTTTTATCGGGTTATTCCGGGGGATGTCAGCGCCAACGACCTGGTGATGTCTCATATCTCGTCCAGCTTCGACCGTTCCGGTTTCCAGCGGGACTGGAATGTCGTTTTCCCCCTCGACCGCCTCCGCGAGATGGCGGCGGAAGGGACTATCGGCAGCCTGGCGGACTACCATTATTCCTTTAATACCGCTCATAAGGCCGAAGAGTTCGATGCCCCGACGCGGGAAGTCGCGCAGCTTCTTATAAAAGACAATGTGGATGCCGCCCTGCTCTTTCCCGTCTGACCGGGCTGCACAAGCACCGTTGGTGTTCTGGCCCATTTCATTGAAGACGAAGGCGTCCCCACCTCCGGTATCAGCCTTATCCGGCCGCACACGGAGACGATAAAGCCACCCCGCGCCCTCTGGGTATCGTTCGAGCTAGGGCGACCCCTGGGCGCACCCGATGACCCCGCTTTCCAGAAACGGGTGCTGAAAGCCATGCTCGAACTCATGAAAGCGCCGGCCGGCCCGGTACTGGAGGATTTCCCCGAGGATGCCCCGGAGTCCACCGATGAACCGGTGGTGCTGGCATGTCCGGTCAATTTTACGCAGGATACGACTGAATCCGATGCTACCGACCCGCTCCAGACCGCCCTCCGCCGGGAGATAACAGCCATGCGCCCCTGGTACGATATGGCATTCAAGAAACGCCAGCGCACCACCGTGGGCGTCAGCGGCCTCGACCTTGAGTCGTTGGGTGACTTTATTTACGCCTTTGTCAAAGGCGAGGAGCCGGATAATCCCCTCAGCGAGACACCGCTGGTGTATACCCTGAAACTGGCGGTCGAGGACCTGAAAGCCTATTACATCGAAGGGATTACGGCACAGCCGGGACAGTCGGGGAGCTCCAGCAAGAAGCTCCAGGACTGGTTCTGGGACGATACCGCCGCCGGAAAAGTGCTGCTGGAACTCAAGAAGGTCTGCGAGGCTAGCCCGGATAAGATGATGAATATGATGGGCGGTCATTTCCTCGTCCCCGGCGATGTCGCTCGCCGGCGCAAGGTTTAGAGACCCCCGTTAGCGGTCAGGAACGCATCCAGCTGGCTCTTTGGAGATACGCCGCTTCCGGTTTATCCAGGAAGTAAATGCCCTTAATCCGGTAACGCGCATTGAAATAGGCCATTAACGATTGCCCGTGCGATTTGATCATCAATGAGCTCCCCCCGAAGTACTTCAATACGTCATAGATTGCTCCCGCAACCGCAAAGCTATTTATTAAGGGTTTTTCACAAATCCGGGAGATTTTTATATACTCACCCCCTGTGTCCCCCTCTCAAACATAACGTATAAAGAATATCAATGATATATCTGTTTGAGAGGGGGGATAAAGGGGTGAGGCATACTCTGCTGACTAAATGTTACCTGAATCACAATAAGAACCGTTGACAATCGTCCTCCCCGCATACTATAATCACCATATCGTCGGGGAAAGGAACAATCATGCGTCTTCCGAGCGAAATAATGACGGGCAGCCGGATAAGTGCGGTAACTATCGCTATATCGGATGCTGCATCAACAAGGGCTCGGTGCGACCTTTTTTAGAGAATGTAACGTAAGAAAACAGCAG
>CAYYVO010000128.1:0-3413 GCA_964475175.1 uncultured Dehalococcoidaceae bacterium
CTTTAAGCGTGGTGAAATCAATCTGCCAATCTTTACCGGGAAGAACCACTCTGCCCACGCCGTTTTCTTCATCGAGCGGTACATAGCTTCCGCCGAGAATCGCGGCAATCCCGCGGGCTACTTTCAAAGCATTGGCAGAAACAGCAATATCGATATCAGCCGTTTCACGTCCCATTAGAACATCACGCACAAAACCACCGACAAGGTATGCCTGTACGCCTTTATCAGCGAGGGAGTGCCCTATCTCGGTCAGCAGAAGCGATGCTTCGGTATTAACGCCTAATCTGTAATTTTCCATTATCAACGGAGGCATCTGTTAAACTATACTATCACACGTGAAATTTATCAAGTTGGACGAAGGCAAAACCGACGCTTTAGTCTGCTGAATTACAGATGCGTAAGGCGAGGTGAATGGAAGAATAAGTTGACAACAATTATATACTATGCTACAGTGCCAGATGAAAATCATTTTCAATTGACGGCTGAGATGGTATATTCAGAAAAAAAGATAGAGCAAACGATGAGAAAGCGGGGATTTAAGATTACCCCGCAGCGCCGCTCCATACTGAACGCAATCGCCCGGAGCCACGAGCACCTTACGCCGTCGGCGATATACAAACTGGTTAAAAAAGACAACCCCGGTATCGGCCTGGTTACCATCTACCGTACGCTGGAAGTCCTGACCGGACTGGGCCTAATCTGCGAGATGCACGCCGGCGGTAATTGCCGCAGCTACCTGATGAGGCGGCCCTCCGAGCACCACCACCACATCATCTGTTCCGACTGCGGCACGGTGGTCGATTTTATCGATTGCGACCTCACGGATATGGAGACAAGAATCACCCGGGAGACCAACTTTAAAATAAACGGCCACCTCCTCGAGTTCATCGGGCAGTGCCGTAAATGCCGCGAGAAAACCACTTCAGGATAATAAAGCATGATTAAACGCATTGCTCTGGAACTGGCCCATCACGCCCCTTTTACCGCCATCGGGGCGGTTATGGGTATAGTTGTCATGGCGGCGGTTTCCCTGGTCAATACCCCCATGGATGTTTCACGGGCGCTTTTCTTCACGTTCCACCCGTTGCACGTCGTCTTTAGCGCTTTGGTGACGGCCGCCATGTACCGCAAACACAAGAATGGCAGGCTCTGGCTGGTCATCATTATCGGTTACCTCGGCTCAGTCGGTATCGCTACCCTGAGCGATGCCGTTATCCCCTTTCTGGAAGCACGCAGCCTGCAGATTACCATGGAGTTTCACCTGCCCTTCCTGGCGACTGAGAAAGTGCCCTTCATCGGCGTCCCGGAGTGGATAATGGTTAACAGCGCCGCCGTTATCGGAATCGCCATCGGCTGCCTCAAACCGAATACCAGATTCCCCCACATGGGGCATGTGCTCCTGAGTACGTGGGCGTCCCTCTTCGGATTTACCGCCTTCGGCACGGCGGACTGGCTGCCGCTGCTCCCCATCATACTCGTATTCCTCTTCCTGGCCGTCTGGATACCCTGCTGTATCAGTGATATCGTGTTTCCCCTGCTGTGGGTGGGCAATGAGCATAATCATAATCATACCCATCACCATTGAGAGACTCTCACCCCCTCCCTCCCCGTGGTTCTTTTTACCATCCACCCATCCTCTGCCTCATTAGAATATCCTGCGGATTTTAATACCTGACTCAAACAGGGGTCAACCATTCGACTGGCATTTACCGAAATCGCTGTGCTACTATATTTAGAGTATGGCCGAACAGTGGTATCAATTAAGTCCTGACGCCGCCCTCAAATCCCTTGAAACAAAACGGGCCGGCCTGACATCGGCCGAGGCCACGGCGCGCCTGCAGCAGTACGGCCCCAACCTGCTCGAGGGCAGGAAAAAGACCTCCCCTTTAATCGTCTTTCTCAGGCAGTTCCTGAGCCCTCTTATCTATGTTCTCCTTATTGCCGTGATAATCTCGATTGCCGTCGGGCATTACCTGGATGCCTGGGTAATCCTCGCCGTTCTGCTGCTCAATGCCATCATCGGATTTGTCCAGGAGACACGCGCCGAGAAAGCCATGGAGGCCCTTATCCGCATGGCCGCCCCCAAGGCCGAGGTGCGACGTAACGGCAAATCCATAACTTTGCCTGCCCGTGACATCGTACCCGGGGATATTCTCATCTTCGATACCGGCGACAAGATACCGGCTGATGCCCGGATTATCGAGGAGGCAAACCTCAAGGTCAACGAGTCCATCCTCACCGGGGAATCGGTATCCGTGGACAAGCATACGATGGCGCTAAAGGGCGAATTACCGATATCCGAGCAGAAAAATATGCTTTTCATGGGCACGGTTGTAACTTATGGCCGGGCGACAGCAGTGGTAGCGCGCACGGGCATGTCTACCGAGATAGGCAAGATTGCCACCGAGATTCGGGACGTTAAACCGGAGCCTACTCCCCTCCAGAAAAGCATCGCCAAGCTGAGTAAATACCTCGTGGGGATATTCCTGGCGGTCTGTGCCCTGATAGTGGTGGTCGGACTTCTCAAGGGCCTGGACTGGCTGGAGGTATTTCTGCTGGCGGTCGCCTCGGCAGTTTCGGCGATACCTGAAGGACTGCCGACGGTTGTTACCGTGGTACTGGCGATAGGCATGAGAATGATGGCGCGCCGCCACGCCATTATACGCAAGCTGGTGGCGGTGGAAACGCTGGGGTCGGCAACGGTCATTTGCACCGATAAGACCGGCACGCTCACTCTCAACCAGATGACGGTAAGGCGCCTCTTCGTCGGCGGCCGCTGGATAGATGTCACCGGCGAGGGTTACGAGCCTGACGGCGATTTCCAGAGCGATGGTCAGAAGCTAACCATTGAAAACGAACCTGCGTTGAACCTGCATTTGAGGGCCGGCGTCCTCTGCAATGATGCCGTGCTGACCCTTGAGGATGAGAAGCGCTATAGCATTTTCGGCGACCCGACCGAGGGCTCGCTGGTAGTGGCCGCCGCCAAGGCAGGTATAGACCGCGAGAAACTTAAGAAGAACTTCCCCCGTATGGATGAAATCCCCTTCCAGAGTGAAAAGCTTTATATGGCCACCCTCCACCCGCGTGAGGACGGCGGGAATGTCGCTTTCGTCAAAGGCGCACCCGAAAAAATCCTGTCCCTGAGCAAGAGCCTTTACCGTGATAATAAAGTCGTTCCGCTGAAAGATGCCGATATCCAGACTATTCATCAGGCCAACGAAGAAATGGCGAAAGATGCCATGAGAGTCATCGCCACCGCCTATATCGACCTGCCCCGCGACCTCATCGATATCGAAGACGAGCATATCAGCGGTAATTTAACGTTTCTCGTCCTTTTCGGGATGGCGGACCCGCCCCGCGAAGAAGCCAAAGAGGCAATCAGGCTGTGCGGTGAGGCCGGTATCAAGGTTATC
>CAYYVO010000128.1:3423-6111 GCA_964475175.1 uncultured Dehalococcoidaceae bacterium
GCCGAATCTATTGCGCGACGGCTGGAACTGCCGGTGGGGAAAACGGTAACGGGGAGCGAGCTCCGGGAGATGAGCGACGATGAGCTAAACAGCGAAGTGGAAAATGTTACCGTCTTCGCCCGCATCGAGCCGATACAGAAGCTGAGAATCGTCAACGCCCTGAAGAGTCGAGGGCATACCGTGGCCATGACCGGCGACGGCGTCAACGATGCCCCGGCCCTGAAAACGGCCAATATCGGCATCGCTATGGGCATAACCGGCACGGACGTAGCCAAGGAAGCCGGCGACATGATTCTCGCCGACGATAATTTTGCATCGGTGGTTGCGGCGGTGGATGAAGGCAGGGTTATCTTTAACCGGCTTAGAAACGTTATTTTTTTCCTGCTGAGCACCAATATCGGCGAGCTGCTGGCGCTCATCCTGGGTCTTTTCTTTCTCGGCAAGGCGCCGGTGCTGGCGGTACAGATTATCTGGAATAACCTGCTTACGGATACGGCGGTAGCCATTCCGCTAGGCCTGGAGCCCAAGTCCGGCGACGAGTTAAAGCAGCCGCCGCGGCACCCCGGCGTGGGTATTATGTACCCCGGCATGATATTCAGGGTCGTCTTTACGGCGTTGATTATGGGCATCGGGGCCTTCCTGGTATTCAACTGGGCCCAGGCCAGGATGAGCCTGGATGAAGCCCGGACTCTTACTTTCTGTACCCTGGTCACCTTCGAATGGTTCCGCGCCTTTAACGCCCGCGCCGATGAACAAACGGTCTTTAAAATCGGCGTCCTGCGCAATAAATGGCTGGTGGCATCGATATCGATTGCCGTCCTGCTGCAGATAGGCGTGGTCTATCTCCCGTTCCTGCAAAAGGCCTTCCATACCGTGCCGCTGGGCATCGAGAGGTGGGTTATAGCCATCATAGCCGGCGGCAGCCTCTTCATCATCGAGGAGATACGCAAAGCCCTGTTCCCCAGGCTCTTCAGCCTAGGTAAATGGCAGCCCGGAAAAATCCTGTCGCTGAAAAAGACCGAAACAAAGCCGTCCGAGTAATGAAAACTGAATAAAAAAAGGAGCCGGGTGTTACCCCGGCCCCTTAGCCACCACCACAGCCACATGATTACTTAACTTTAATGTCGATTTGCTTTACTTCCGGTACTTCCGCCTTGGGCAACTTTATCTCCAGGAGCCCTTTCTTGAGGCTGGCGGTAACCTTCTCAGCGTCAACGCAGGCGGGAAGAGTCATCCGGCGGACGTACTGTCCGAAGCGCCTCTCACGATAGTAGTGAGTGGTCCCCTCTTCACCTTCCTCTTTCTCGTCCTTTTTCTCCGCCTTGATGGTCAGCATTCTGCCGTCCAGCTTAATATCGAGGTCTTTCTTCTTGATACCGGGAAGCTCTGCCTTAACTACTACTTCCTTGTCTTCCTCGTACATGTCCATGCGGGGAGTCAGGCCGGACTCAAAAGCGGACCTCGCCATCTCCTCTACCTCTTCCAGAAGGCTGAACGGGCGGAAGAAAGGCCTCAAGGCCATACCACCGTTAGGATTCCATCTGATTAATGCAGCCATTATAAACCTCCTCATGACTTAATATTTCATCGTCAACTTTATTATAGTTTCGATACCAATAATTGTATGCGACTTTTATCACATCAGGAGCCGTCACTAAACCAGCTTGACACCCTGAAATACTTGAACTACCCTAGCAATAGTGACGAAAGTTTGTCGGGAGGGTGGAAGGCAGGAGATAGATATGGCAGAGACGCAGTGGAATAAGGACAGCCTGTACCGGATAACCCGGGAAAAACTGGGTAAAAACCTGTTTATAGTAGTTTCCAACCGGGAACCTTACGTTCACGCATACACAAAACCAGATGACAAGAGCAAGTCCGAACGCTCGATAAAATCAACCCACCCGGTCGGCGGGCTGGTAGAGGCCCTCGACCCGGTTATGCGCGCCGCAGGAGGGACCTGGGTAGCCTGGGGGAGCGGCGATGCGGATTTCGATGCCAGCATAATCGGTAAGGACAACAGGATAGCGGTACCGCCGCCGCCTGATGAAGCAAAATACACTCTGAAGCGGGTGAAGCTGTCCGAAGATGACGTGGACGGATTTTACCTCGGCTTCGCCAACGAGTCGCTGTGGCCGCTGTGTCACGTTACCTTTACCCCACCCGAATACAACGAGGAATGGTGGAATACGTACAAGAAGGTAAACCATCTATTTGCCGATGCCGTTTCAGGAGAAATAGGCAACCGCAAGGCAGCCGTGCTGGTGCAGGACTACCACTTCGCCATGCTTTCACAGTATCTCAAAGAGCAAAACCCCGAACTCACCGTTGGACAGTTCTGGCACATCCCCTGGCCTCAATATGATGTTTTTCGGACATGTCCCTGGCATAAAGAGGTAATCACCGGCATGCTCGGCAACGATCTGATGGGCTTTCATATCCCGGATTTCTGCAACAATTTCCTGGATTGTGCCGAACGCGTCCTGGGCGCAGAAGTCGACCGTAAAAAGTCAACGATAATCTATAAGGGCAACAGGACTATCGTAGAGCCTTTCCCTATTAGCGTGGACTATGACGGCCTGGCAAAGCAGGCAGCATCGGAAGAAGTTGAAAAAGAGATGGATAATTTACGGCGTGAATATAATCTGGATGGCAAATACATCGGGGCTGGCGTGGACCGCATGGATT
>CAYYVO010000129.1:0-1926 GCA_964475175.1 uncultured Dehalococcoidaceae bacterium
CCTGTACGGCGGGGAATTTATACGCAATCGCCCAACGCGGCTCGCGGCCGATATCGCCGAGTTCACGCTGCAAGGGGATTCTGTTTATCTTGATAACGATGCCGTCGGCTTCATAATCGAGGGTTTCCCGTCTATTCTCCCAATCGCTATAGTATTTCCCGACAGCGTCGATGTTTTTAAGAAGGCTGTTGTTCGGGTTTACTTTGAATCCCAGCGATTTCAGGTATTCCATCGTCTCCCAGTGGGTATCCGGGACTGCCCTGCCATCGGCGTAACCCAGCATATAGACAAAAATGTCCAGCGGACGCTTTGCCGTAATGCGGGAGTCCAGCTGCCGTACCGAGCCGGCCGCGGCGTTCCTGGGATTGGCAAAGAGAGAAAGTCCCTCCGCCGCCCGCTCCTCGTTGAGTTTACGGAAACCGGTCCTGGACAGGTAGACCTCCCCCCGCACCTCGAAGCGGGGTGGGGCCTCTTTGGAGACGGAGAGGGGAATACTGCGGATAGTCCTCAGGTTCTGGGTGAGATTCTCCCCTCGAAAGCCGTCGCCGCGGGTGGCGCCGGTAGTCAAACGGCCGTTCTCGTAGGTCAGGGCGACGGCCAGGCCGTCTATCTTGTGCTCCCCGACAAAATCAAACGAGGTATTACCGGCCATTTTGGCTGTACGCACGTGCCATGCCTGAAACTCTTCTGCGGAGAACACGTTGCCCAGCGACAGCAGAGGGAGGGGATGCTCCACCACCCCGAAAGCCTCCAACGGAGCGGCACCGACGCGCTGGGTGGGGGAATCCGGGGTAAGAAGCTGGGGGTATTCCTCCTCTAACCGCTTCAGTTCCCGCATAAGGTCGTCGTATTCGGCGTCGCTGATTTCCGGACTGTCCAGCACGAAATAGCTGTAATTATGATGATTGATTTCAGTCCGTAGTTGCTCGATTCTTGCTTTGTCCTCGTCGGGACCGGTCACGCAAGCGCCTCGTCTCTCGTTTCTTGTTTACTCAAGTATAGCACAGGGGGTGAATGTGCAAAAGGCGGCGAATTTACGTAATATTCACTTTTGCATCTTGCTTGTTTATGAGTTGTTTTTAACTCACAGCGTACTCTGAAGACACATCAGATTGATGTAAATAATGGTAAAAAAGGTTACGGGCGATTTATAGATGATAGCTGGTCGAAGCTATAATACGCGGATTTCAGATATATTTTCGTTGAATATCACCCACTGGGAAACCAGCGATTTCGTGTTTAAATTTTCCTACCTGTTTCTGCAGATGGTCGACCTCGGATTAACGTTAACGGCCGCAAATTCAGGCTTTCCGGAGCTTAATCCCTTCATGAGGGCCTCGCTGGATTCATTTACGCAACTGGCGATATTCAAATTTGTGATACCGCTGCTCATTTGCTGGCTCATTCCCGGGAAATTACTGATACCCGGCATTGCTCTTCTCTTCGGGATAGTAGGCTGGAACGTAAAAGAGCTGCTGCTCTTGTGGTTCTAGAGTTCTGTTTTTCTAACTTATCCTGTCTTGACTAAATAGTTCT
This sequence comes from uncultured Dehalococcoidaceae bacterium, assembly GCA_964475175.1. Classification (GTDB taxonomy): domain Bacteria; phylum Chloroflexota; class Dehalococcoidia; order Dehalococcoidales; family RBG-16-60-22; genus CAYYVO01. Next base: position 1,537 of record CAYYVO010000129.1, read on the forward strand.
ATTCTTCGCGTCTCAGCTCAAAGAATACCGGGTTATCCGGATCGGGGCAGGCCACCCGGACCTTGTCCGGGCCACTTTCCCAGGGGAAAGACCCGCCGAACTCCAGCGGCTCGGCAAAGGGAAATAACGTGTAGAAAGCCCAGGAGCACATCCCCGCCGGCGTTGTCTGGCCGATAACGAACTCGTCCCCGACCCTGTGGCCGGCTTCGCAGGTGCCTTCCTGTGAAATGACCCTGGCGATTACTTTCGTCATGCTACGCAGGCTCCGCAGGTTGTTTATCTTTCAATTCCATGCTTAAAATCTCCAAGAAATGGTGCTCGCCCCTCGTTACCTTCTGGCTTTCCGTAATTTCCAGCCGCTTCTTAAACAGGGGGCCGTCGATAACCAGC
>CAYYVO010000129.1:1936-6097 GCA_964475175.1 uncultured Dehalococcoidaceae bacterium
GAACTCGTCCCCGACCCTGTGGCCGGCTTCGCAGGTGCCTTCCTGTGAAATGACTTTATCAATGATCTTCGTCATGGTAATGTCCTTCCGCTGAGCTGCCTGGTTTCTTGCCGGTATTATGGTGTGAGACGAGAAGTATCGTTAAGAAGGGTTAGAATATTACCTTCAGGATAGGTTTCCATGATACTGAGGGAGGCAATCTCAACGCGTATATGGAGCCAGTGCTTGATTCCTATCCCCAACAGACTGCAGATAATCAGGCGTAGAGGCCCACCGTGAGCGACAACGAGTACAATATCCTTTTGCTCGTGGGCCTTTAGTTGTTCCAGGAATGGCTGCAAACGGCTATTCAACTCATCAAGGCTTTCACCGCCAGGAAATGACACGGTTTTCCATTTACTCAGTTCATCAGCCAGACCCGGATGTAGCTTCTGTATCTCCTCGAAGGTGAGCCCCTCTATATATCCGAAATTACACTCACAAATCTCTTCGTGTGGACTTACAAGCAGTTTATGCGGGGATGCGATGATTTGGGCAGTATCACTGGCGCGACTTAAGGTGCTCGAGTAAACGTGACTGATTTTTTCGCGTGCCAGGCGTTTCCGCAACTGTTCCGCCTGCCGTATACCGATATCACCCAGGGGGACATCCGTTTTTCCCCAGAACCTGTTTTCATGGTGCAGTCGGGTTGTTCCGTGTCTTACCAGCAATACTTTTGCCACAACTGCCTCCTTATAATACAGAGCACAAGATTTTATAAAGTATACCAGAGATTACTTCAAACTTACTATTCGTCTTCCTCAGAACGATTTTTCACATATAGCTGTGGGTAGGTTGACGTAACGTGCCGCAGGGATTCCAGCGCGCTTTTTATTTCTGCGGGTACATCCGCATCCGCAAGTAACTGTTTGAGGCGTGCAGCTTCGAAACCAAGCACCTTTTCCCACATTCCTTCCGGCTCGAGAATAGCCCTGACCTCATCCTCGCTGAAGCCTGTTCTCTCCGTGAGCTTATAAGTGATTTCGTGTTCGTTACCGTAAACCCGGTTTAAGTCTTCCGCCTGGCAGAACTTGATAATCGTCTGTTTGGCTTCTTCCAGCTGGTTCTGTAGCTCTTTAATCTGCGTCTGAAGTTCGGCATAACGTTCTACGGCATCGATAGCGGCAATCCCGGGTATGAGTCCCTGTTGAGCAGCCTGTGGCTCTGCCGTCATATACTGATGGCGATAGTACGGGCAGTGCTCCGGGAAATCACAGGGGCAGAACTGGTTCTCTATAGCCGGGAAGTCACCCCGGGCAATATCATCGGCCACCTCGAGCACCAGCCGGCGGGCCTGCTCCAGTCGGGTCTCATCACGTGGTGGGCAGCTGCAGGCTGTATTCGACCTTAAATGATAAAGCGTGAGTTTTTCCACGGGTAGCTGCCAGGTCTGCTCGGCGGCCATCTGGTATATCGTTAGCTGAAGGTCGTCATTAAGGTAATCGGCGGTAAAAAGGTCTTTATTCGTCTTGTAATCAATGATAGACAAACCGCCGCTATCCAGCTTGTCTACCCGGTCGATGAAGCCTATCAGCTTTATACCGTCGATATCCACGCTAAACCTGCGTTCAAGGGCTATCGGCATACGGAAATCGACGCTGTGAATCTCCCAGAACTGTTTTAATATATCTCTGCCGTATTCCTTGTACCTGGCCTCTTCTTCCGGTGATTCGTAGCCCTGGGAAAGCCAGTTCTGCTCGTAAAAATCCAGCAGCTCTTCCAAAGAGGGGGGTGGGGGTGTGTTCACCCTGAAGAAATTCTCGACGCAGGAATGCATAGAAGTGCCAAAGCTGAAATACCACTTCTCCTTGGGTTTAAGTCTATTAATATATTGCAGTTTATAGCTTAAAGGGCAGGAGCGGTACAGAGAAATCTGGGTAAAGCTGAGGGGTTTTATAGTCGTCCTCCCGTTATCATGTGGATAGCTAAATACCTGTACTTTGAGGGGCGCCGGGCTTGTTTAAAAGGCCTTACCTTTTAAGACTATCAATATAATCGTCCAGTGTCAAAGCGGCCAGCGTATTGGTCTGCAACGTCCCCCGCGAGCCCAGTTCGGTAGCAACTCTGACAATGGTCTCGTTATCGGGGGCTTCCAGCACATTAATGAAATCGTACTGTCCGAGGGCAACGTACTGAGCCATTATATTTACCCCCATCGCCTCGACTTCTTTGTTGACCTCCTTGATTCTATCGGGGTTTGTTTTCACGGTTTTCCGGCCTTCGTCAGTAAGGTTTGTCATCATAATGTAAAGCGGCATAATTACCTCCTACCATTGCGTTTCCAGTCGTGCACCAGAAATTATAAAGCGTCGGGGTTGTTTTGTCCATAGGTTTAAACTATAAATGACGTAATTTATATCACTGGTAACACCGAGTGTAACCATTATACAATGTAAGTAATGGGCGAAAACGTATCGCTGGTTGTTGCTTTTTCAGGTGGGCTGCTTTCTTTCCTCTCACCGTGCGTCCTGCCGATGGTGCCGGTATACCTGGCCAGCCTTTACGGACCCGAAATATTCGATAATAAAGGTATGCGGGTGCCGGTATTCTTGCACGCTCTTAGCTTTGTAATAGGCTTTTCCATAGTATTTGTTTTCCTGGGAGCGATAATCGGGCTGACAGGTTATGCCGTTATACCGGATTACGCTTTACTCGGCAAGATAGCCGGAAGCCTGCTGATAGCCTTTGGTGTCTACATACTGGCGGCCATGAAGATACCATGGCTTAACTATGAAAAACATTTACGGCCGTCTCTGGGCAGCACAACCGGGTACCTGCGCTCTCTGCTTATCGGGGCGGCGTTTTCCATAACCTGGACGGCATGTGTCGGGCCGATACTGGGCAGTATCCTGGCGATAGCCTCTACACAGTCTACAGCCTGGCACGGGGCATATCTTCTGGCCGTATACTCGCTGGGACTGGGACTTCCGTTCCTGGTTGTCGGTGCGGCCTTCGATTCCATGCTGCCGTTCTTGAAACGCATCAACCGTTATACTGGTGTAATACACGTCGTCAGCGGATTGCTGCTCATTATCATAGGTATTCTCGTTCTTACCGGCAATCTGGTCTGGATTTCATCTCTGGCGGCGTGAATATTTTTAGCGAGGTGGTAATATGAAAATTATGATTAAGACGGCGATTCTCGTAGCAATATTACTAACCGTCCTGGCAGCGGTCGGGTGCTCGGGTGGAGAGGACACGGGAATGCCTGCGCCGGGGCGCCAGGCACCGGACTTCCAGCTCGAGACTATTAACGGAGAAACGGTATCCCTGGAGTCTCTGCGGGGGAGGCCGGTGGTTATCAATTTCTGGGCTACATGGTGCGCGCCCTGCCGGATTGAAATACCCGTCCTGCAGGCTCTGCATGAAACTCCGGAGTGGCGGGCGCGGGGGCTGGCAATACTGGCGGTGAACCTGGGAGAGCCTCCGGGACTGGTAAATGAATTCGTGGAGGCGTTCAATATGTCCTTTACCGTCCTCCTGGACCCCGGTCAGAAGGTGTCCAGGTCATACAATGCCGCCCTGATTCCGACCACCTATTTTATTGATAAAGATGGTATAATAAGAGATATAAAGATAGGCGCTATCTTAAGCTTGGCGGATATAGAACCGAGACTGCAGGAATTGATTACGAAGGACGATGCCTGAGGGAGACGGTTATGGATGATATTCTAAATGAAGCCTACGGGATAGTCCAGTGCAAGGAATGTCCCTGGTATAAAGCCTGTGTTATACCCATGAAGTTCACTGCCGAGGATATCCGGCGCCAGATGGAGCAGTCGGCGCCGGGAATGGATATTCCTCAGCAAATGGACACGGGCATGGAAAACCTGCTGTCCAGCATGGCCACGGCGGCGCAGAACTCACTGCTGGAGGGCTGCCCGGTATTCATCCAGCGCCTGCGTTCCAGTCCGGTTCTGGCGCAGCGCCTCAAGGAGCTTATGCTTAACTGGGGCGACGAAGAAAAGACGGGGGAATAGCCCTTAATTGGCTTTCAGTTTTAAAGTCCTATAGCTTCAACGCTTCTCTTTTCTGATAATACTACTTAAATACTGCCCGTGATTTTAAGTGATTTTTGGCACTGATATTTCTTTATTATGGCGCATTCGCCCTGGCTATAGT
>CAYYVO010000130.1:0-6089 GCA_964475175.1 uncultured Dehalococcoidaceae bacterium
GGCCAGGTTGACGATAGCCATGTTGACGGTGCGGGTCAGCCAGTTATCACGGGCATACTCGCTCAGGTAAACCCCCGCCAGTACCCCCAGCGGCAGGGCCACGATAATCGTCCCCAGCATGAGGTAGAACGTGCCGAGGATAGCCGGAAAGATACCGCCTGCTTTTCCTGCCTGTGCCGGTGCCTGTGTCAGGAATTCCCATGAAATGGCTCCCGCCCCGTTGAGGGCTATCACTATTATTATTACAACAACGGGAATGACAACGATGGCAGTGGCCGCGATAAGAAGAGAGAAAGCCGCCCGCTGCGATGCCTGCCTCGGTGCCCTTCCTGTTTTCATGACTACCTCTGAAATTTCCTTTTCTGGCGTTCGAGCACGCGGTCGGCAATAAGGTTAACGAACAGCGTGAGTAAGAACAATATCAGGCCGATGGCGAAAAGCGCCTGGTACTGTAGTCCGCCCCTTACCGCGTTCCCGATTCCCGAAGCGATTGCCGCCGTCATCGGCATCATGGGTTCGGTGGGGGAGACGGGCACGGCAAGAGCTCCGCCGGCCACCATCAGCACCGTCATTGTCTCGCCGATGGCCCGCCCTACTCCCAGCATGACCGCCGCGGTGATGCCGGAGAGTGCCGAAGGTATTCCAACATGCCATATGGTCTCCCATTTCGTCGCCCCCAGGGCATAGGAAGCCTCCCGGAATTCGTCTGGGACGGCATGCAGGGCATCCTCGGAAACACTGATAATTATGGGCAAGCTCATAAATGCCAGCATGATGCCGGCAGTAAGGCCGGAAAGTCCGGTGTTGAGATTAAAGGCACTCTGCACCAGCGGCGAGAGTAGCATCAGGCCGATAAAGCCCATCACCACGGAAGGAAAACCCGCCAGTATCTCGATGATGGGTTTGACCGTTTCCCGGACGCTGTTCGGGGCTATCTCAGAAAGATAGGCGGCACAGGCAACACCGATGGGTACGGATATAGCCGTGGCAACTATAGTTACCCAGAGGGTAGCGACGAAGAAGGGCATAATACCAAAAGTGGGCGGCTCGGAGACCGGGTACCATCTGGTGCCGAAGAAGAACTCCCACGGCGGGGTATCGAAGAAGATAGGCAAGCCTTCCTTCAGCAGCAGGAATACGATGCCCAGCAGCACTACTATAGTCAGCAGTCCTGCCAGGTAAATCCAGCCTTCGATAAACTTTTCGCCCAAACGCCACCGCCGTCCCAGCCCAACGGCTGTTACGGCAGCATCGGCGTTACTGTCTTTTCGCTCTTGCCTCATTATTCGGTTTTATTCTGCTGCTTCAAAGGCACATAACCTACTTCGGTAACCAGGGTCTGCCCCTCGTCGGAGAGACAGTAGTCAATGAACATCTTGATAATCCCGTCGGGAGCACCATTGGTGTAGTAAAGCAGTGGCCGGGCGACCGGGTAAGTGCCGTCAAGAGCGGTGGACACGCTGGGTAATACACCGGGATCATCGGCTGTTTTCTTTATCGCCAGGGGTTTTACTTCATCGGTCACGTATCCCAGACCGGGATAGAAGATAGCCCTGGGATTGTTGGCGACCTCGGAGACACCTTCCTCGGTGGAAGGCAGGAACAGGACTTTTTGTCCGTATTCCAGGCTTTTATCCTCGGAGGCCAGACCCTTCATCTGAACTACCTGTTCCTTAAAGAATACATGCGTCCCCGAGTTGGTATCGCGGGAGATGACGACAATAGTCTCATCGTTACCACCAACTTCCTTCCAGTTGGTTATCTTTCCGGTATATATAGCGGATAGCTGGGGAATCGTAAGCTCCGATACCGGATTGGCAGGATTTACGATTACCGAAAGGGCATCGGTAGCTACTTGAATTTCGTAAGGCTCTATGCCGTTGGCTTCGGCCTGCTCAATTTCTTTTTGTTTTATCATGCGCGAGGCCTGACAGATATCGGTGGTGCCGTTAATCAGGGCGGCAATGCCCGCCCCGGAGCCGGGGCCGCTTACCCCGATACTGACTTTAGGATTCACCTTCCTGAACTCCTCTGCCCACACAGTGGATAGCGGCGTTACCGTATTGGAGCCGATGATATTGATGGAGCCGGAAAGCTCCGTGCCGTTATCGGGTGCGGGTGTAGGGGTGGTGTCACCGCCGCAACTGCTTATAAAGACAACGGCGGCAACTAATAGGATTAAGAGTGGTATGAACCATTTTATTGATTTTTTAATATACAAATATCCCTCCTGATTTCCTTTGATTATAAGTGAACAGCTGCTCTGTCGCTGATATATTGTGCAACTATATGGCGCTCATCAAATCAAAAAGCCTTAAACTATCCTCCTGTTCACCTAATATCAGTCTAACAGGTGAACTTTAAAGGCGGTTTAAGGCTTTGTTAAAGTTTTGTTAAATATTTACTGATTGTTATTTAAGCGGCAGGCTGAAACTGAAAGTCGAACCTTTACCCTCATCGCTTTCTACCCGGATGCGTCCGCCGTGAGCTTCTATCACATGTTTTGCTATAGCCAGCCCCATGCCGGTACCGCCGGTAGAGCGGGCTTTATCGGCTTTATAAAATCGCTCGAAGATATGGGGCAAATCTTCTTTAGAGATACCCATACCGGTATCGGTTACGCTGACGGTCACATATTTGTCATCATAACGGGACGATACTATGATGCTGCCTCCCGGAGGGGTGAATTTGATAGCGTTATGAGAAAGATTAACGATTACCTGTTTAACTCTACCGGTATCAACCTGGACAAACGGCAGGGCAGGATCGAGTTCTTTCTTGAAAGCAATTTGCTGTCTCTCGGCTTGGGGACCGAGCTGATTGATAACCTCTTCAATCAGTGCATTAAGGTCAGTAGTATCCAGCTTTAGCTCTGATTTACCCGTTTCGATACGGGATAACTCGGTCAGTTCCGCCACCATCTGCGTCAGGCGGTCGATTTCACCATCGATTCTCGTTAGAAAATCCATAGATGCCTTTTTATCGTTAATAGCTCCGTTATGAAGCGTTTCCACCATGGCCTTGATACTGGCCAGGGGCGTTCTGAACTCGTGAGAAATATTCCCGATTAGTTCACGCCTTGTTGTCTGTAGATTCCTCATATCGGTCAGGTCCTGGAAAAGTATCAGAACGCCCTCCGGTTTATTGTTGTCGATAGTAATGGCAATAGCCCTGATATATTTTTTAGATGTGCCGGATTCGTACCGGACATCCTGCATTTTAGCTGTTTTCAGGCTCAACTTTTGCAGATCGGTAATTTCATAGTCGCGTACCACTTCTATCAGCGATTTTCCAATTGCTGCTTTAATTGAAAACAGCTTTTCCGCCGCTTTATTACACAGTGAAATGGTTCCATTGATATCTGTCACGATAACGCCGTCGGCCATGTTATCCAGAATGCCGGCCAGCCTGGCCCGGTCTCCCGAGATTGTTTCTACCAAGTCTTTGAGTTTAAGGGACATTTCATTAAAGGCGCGGGCAAGTTCGCCCAACTCATCCCCGGACTCTATGGCTATTTTTTGCTCCAGTTCTCCTTTAGCAATTTGCCGGGAAGCAGCTGTCAGCCTGCGAATCGGACGGGTAGTAACCCGGGCAATAATCCAGGCAGCCAGAATGACCAGCACGGCGGTGACAGCCATAGCGGTGGCGATGATGATGGTTATCCTCTGCGTAAGGCTTTCAACCACAGTCAACGGTAAAGAAACGCGGGCTATCCCCAGAATTTCATTTTGATAAGAAACAGGTACCGCCACATACATCATCTTTTTCCCCAGAGTGGTGCTGTACCGGGTACTTTCTCCAGATCCGCTGGCTATAGCATCTCTTATTTCAGGACGGGCGGCATGATTTTCCATATCTGCGGGGTCTTCCTCGGAGTCACCCACTACGGTACCATCCAGAGCAACGAAGGTTACCCTTGTCTCGATATCCATACCGAGTGTCTTAGCCAGGGCGTCCAGAGTTGTCTGTTGTTGTTCAGCCAGAAAGCCGGGCAGACTGGCTTCTGCCGATATTCTGGCTTCGTTCTCCAGCTGTGAACGCAGGGCGTTTATTTGATGGTCTCTTGTGGAGTTAACCAGGTATGTTCCCAGAATACCCATGCTTACAAGTATCAGGACGATGAACGGAATGGTGATACGCCATTGAATACCGCGGAACATTCTCAACCCTCCAGCTTGTATCCTGCCCCCCGGACGGTCAGGATATGTACCGGGTTTTTCGGGTCCGACTCAATCTTCTGTCGCAGCCATCTAATATGGACATCAACAGTCCGCGTATCGCCGGCATAGTCGTAACCCCATACTTTTTCCAGGAGCTGTTCACGGCTGAACATAAAGCCACGATTGCGAGCGAGGAAAACGAGCAGGTCGTACTCTTTCGGGGTAAGGTACAGCGTTGAATTTTTTACCAGAGCCTGGTGTCGGCTGACATTAATTTCAACATCGCCCACTTTGAGTGATTCCAGCCCGGGCTCTGTTTGTTGACTGCTCAAACCAGCCCGGCGCAGCATGGCATGTACGCGGGCCAGCAGTTCTCTCATGCTGAAAGGCTTGGTCATGTAGTCGTCAGCCCCGATTTCAAGTCCGACTATTTTATCAACCTCATCGGTCTTGGCGGTAAGCATTATGATGGGGACGGTCATCTCTTTCCGCAAGATGCGGCATACCTCAAGACCGCTTAATTGGGGGAGCATCAAATCAAGGATTATTAGTTCAGGGTTTTCATGGCGGGCTAATTCCACCGCCCGAGCGCCGTCAGCTGCGGTGATAACTTCGTGGCCATCCTTGACCAGGTTGTATTTCAGTGTGGCCAGTAAATTCGGATCATCTTCCACTACCAGTATCTTGCTGTCAGCCATTAGAGCCCTCATTGTTAGTATATAGTCAAAGAGACTGATTATCAAAGACTGCTTTGGAGTCTGAAGATTGTATGAAATGTAGTATGTAACAATGTAGTCCTTTTGGCTAGGCCGATTATACACCTCTCGTTGAATGTCAACAAGACCCCGCCCTTATTATCATATCGGCAACAACAATATTTAGTAATGGGTAATGTGCACATACGACGTTTTTACCGAATGGAGAATACTGAATTGACAGGTAAAAATCGGGCTCCGGTGTGAATACCGTAGCCCGATTTTTATCTGGTGGAGACGGGAGAGGGTCACTCTCCGCCTCAACTATTTAAAATACCTTTGTCAAATAGATCTTTTGTGCGCGGAGACATCCCGATGTTTGTCCAGTGGTGACTAACCGCAGGGGGATACTACCAAGAATTTCAATCCCTCCCGCACTCGCTTAGGTCTTGATACCCGCGGCACTCCGATGTTAGGGGTCGCCTGTTCTGAAGGTCTTCCAATCACTGTAGTAGAAGATGGTGCCATCGTGCATCATGTAAGCGTGGAAACGGTAGTCGGTACCGGGTGCCAGATCAATATCTGTAGTCGCTGTTTCTAAACTGAAGGGCCCTGAGGCACTCATAGGGCTGCCGATATAACCTCCAATATAATCAATCACGGTCACATTATCGCCCATCTCCACCAAAGCACAAGAAGGCTACTGGATGTTGAGTTCAGGGGCCTTTATATTTTAATGCGACTCCAGGCTTTTCACCTCTCAGCGCCTTGACGGGACGGGGCTTTACTATTATAATGCCCGTTACTACGACCCAGCGATTCAAACGACACCTTCATTAAACCAGATCAAAAGTGGCGTAAAAAGTTCTGCCTATGGTAACCCCGACTCCATTTTTTTATTCAATAGCGCATCGGCGATTCCAGCAAAGCAGATATCCTTCAGGATTACCGGTCATATCAATTCCCTGCCTCATACGGCCGGCCCCGTATTATTCAAAAGATAAGTTCCTGACAAATTGTTCTTATTTTGCGCCTGTCGTAGTATGTATCACCGCTTTAAAGGGTTTTTACCGACAATGGTTGAATCAAAAGTGGGTGCAAACATAATATGCCCGAACATAATCGGTTTATCCACCTTCTTAAAATCCAGAGGGCAATGCAGCACGTTCCCAGGGACATACACCCATGTGGTAGTTGTGATAATATGGGTTTCTGCTTCCTCACCCTCACCCAT
>CAYYVO010000131.1:0-6037 GCA_964475175.1 uncultured Dehalococcoidaceae bacterium
TGAAGGGATGAAGAAAGCCAGCCGTTACCGGCGTTTAGGTGAAAATAGTGAGTGCTCGCGGTACCTGGCGGTCTATGAATTCGATAGTAAAGAGTCCCTGGATGCTTTCCCGGGCAGTCCGGAGTTCGCTGCCGCCGTAAAAGACTTCGATGACAAGTGGCGTGATGGCGGGTTCATAACAAAATGGGGTTCTTCATACGAGCTTATCAAGACCTGGGACAAGTAGCCAGCACACAGGATATATCACCAGAGTTACGCTATATAATACTCTTAAGAACCGCCGCCCCCGCCGAATGAACCCACGAAATAGTTACTGAGTTCCGAGGCCATAAAGGCCACAAACGGCCCCACATCCTGGGGGGTGCAGAGTCTGCCCATCGGCATTGTTTTTGCCAGGTTTTCCATCTCGCGGGGATCGTTAACGGTAAGACCGGTTGCCCCGAGACCGGGAGAATAGACGGAGACAATGATACCCAGTGGGGCTACTTCTCTCGCCAGCGCTCTAGTCCATTGAACGATAGCACCCTTGGCTGCGCCGTACATGGAGATGCCGGGTATCCCCTGCCCTCCCGAGGTATTGATAATACGGCCGCACTTCCGTGATATCATGTGAGGAAGGACCGCATGAGCAACATTCATTTGCCCGTAAAAATTAACCTGAACATCATAGTCCCAGTCCGCTCTGGTCATTTCCACAAACGGCTTCCATTGGCTGCTGACACCTGCGTTGTTTATCAATATATCAATCTTCCCGAACTTCTCCAGCGCTTTGCTTACCATATCATCCACTTCATCACGGTTCCTCACATCAACCTTTGCTGCCAGAGCTTTTCGCCCCGCCGCCTCGACTTCTTTTGCCGTTTGCACGGCGCCTTCAAAGTCGATATCGGCAGAAATAATGTCACATCCCTCCTGTGCCAAGGTCAAGGCTATCCCCTTACCGTAACCTATCTGGCTGCCCGTCCCGGTCACAAGGGCTACTTTGTCTTTTAATTTCAGGTCCATGGTCATCTCACTTTCTGATTTTTCTCTATAATATGCATTTCCTATAAACATCGGCTAATACTATATATTTATTACCCGATTGTCAAATGTTTAACGATATTTTTTTTATAATTTCCTGTACTCTAGGCTCAAAATAACATTTTAAAAGTTTGACCTAGAGGTTTTCTAACGTTAAAATATCTCTACCGCATTAAAGAATCTATGGAAATAATTAAAATATCTATGTTTTTAATCAAGGTAGAAAAGATAATAATCAGTTGCTTAGTAAGTATATAAAACAAACCATCTGCCGCATAATATCCTGTACGCGGTGAAAGGAGGTGCATCAATCAAGAAGTTATCAATTATAAGCACTCTGGGATTTGTAAAACTTTAGTAAGGGAGTGATAAATGAAGAAATTATTATTTATGTCATTGGTGCTCGTACTTTCCATCGGCTTAATTTTCAGCAGCTGTGGAGAGCCGACTCCCGAACCAACCCCCGAACCAGAACCGGGACCCGCACCGGCCCCCTCGCCCGATGCCGAAAAATACGGCGGTCATGTGAGGATAATTACCGGAGCCGGGAATACGCCTCAGAATATCGGCTACGCACCAAAGCAGCAGTTTGGTGACGCTACCGTGGGCACTATCTGGTCGGAACGCATACTCAACCTTAAGACAAACGGGGACTTCGCGCCTAATGTTGCCGAGGGATATGAAATGTCCCCCGACCTGAAGACCATTACCATTCACCTGAGGAAAGATGTCACATACCAGGATGGTACCCCTCTTAATGCTGCATCCGTCGTCTGGAGCTTCCAGACAGCCAAGGATACGGGCGCTCTGGCAGGCGGAATGCGCATCGATAGCATAGAGGCTGCCGATGAATATACCGTTGTAGTGAAACTCAACGTTCCGAATAACCAGGTTATCTACGACCTGGCTCGGGTCTACCTGTATTCGCCGACTGCCTTCGAGAAAAACGGGGAGGAGTGGGCCATCAACCATTCCGTATCGACTTCGGCATTCGAAGTTACCGATTTTCAGCGTGATATCGTCGTCAAGATGGAAAAGTTTGACGTTTACTGGCGTGAAGGTCTCCCCTATCTGGACTCCGCGGAGCTCATCACCGTCAAGGACGCCACGACTGCTTCGGCGATGATGCAGGCGGGGCAGGCGGATATCTGGATGGGCACACCCGCCCAGCAGGCTTCAGAGCTGAAGGAGATGGGATATGTGATACTCGAGACCCCGACCACATATAATAACATCTACTGCGATAGCGTCGACCCGGCCTCGCCGTTCGCCGACAAGAAAGTACGCGAGGCAATCGAGTATGCCATTGACCGCGCCGCCATGGCCGAGGCCCTCGGCTTTGGCTTCCAGATACCCGTAAATCAGCCGACCCACGAGGGCACCGCCGGTTACAACCCCAACTATCCGGTACGCGCCTATAACCCGGCTAAAGCCAGAGAGTTGCTGGAGGAGGCCGGCTATCCCGATGGCATCAAGACCAAACTGCTGTTAATGCAGGGCGGTGAAAATTCCGGGGCTATCATCCAGAATTTCCTGGCGGAAATCGGGATTGACATAGAACTGGATGTCGCCGATGTCGGCAGGTTCTGGGGTGCCATTAACGGCGGCTGGGAGGGCTTGCTACTGGGACCCAGCGCGGTTAACCCGGAATTCATCGTCGCCTGGCTCCATCACTTCGGCCCCGAGCCTATAATGAGGTTCGCCAGCATGGCCAAGTCCCAGGAATATCTTGCCCTGTGTGAAAAGGTGGTCACCGCGCCGGATATAGCATCCATGCGCAAGATAACCCAGGAAGTGATCACGCAGGCGGGGCTGGACGTCATGTTTATCCCGTTGACATTGAACATAGGCACTGCAGTTACCACGGCAGAATTCCAGACCAACTATTATTCCGACCTTGACTGGACTTACTGGTCACTCTGGGACGACTGGATGAAAAAATAAGTAAATAGAGTTACGGGAAGCAGGGCGGTTCACACCCCTTGGGAGTGTTTTCGATGGGTGGCAAATCGCCCTGCTTCCGAGCGTAAGTCAATCAAGATATCGGGCCGGCCTGAATGCTCCATACAGGTAGGTATATCAATTCCAGGTCGATGCCAGGTTAATATTCGCTGATGTAAAATTACTTTTCTGGAGATTCACGATGACAGCGTATATTCTACGGCGGTTACTTCTGGCGATATTCTGTCTCTTTATGGTGACACTGATAGTATTTTTCGCCATGAGGCTGCTGCCCGGCGACCCCATCATTATCTACATCGGTCAGAGCCAGCAGCTTTCCATCCTCTCCGAGGAAGGCATTGAAAAGCTGCGGCAGGAATTCGGGCTGGACAAGCCTATCACGGTTCAGTACATCAACTGGGTGACCGGAGTACTCAGATTCGACTTCGGAGATTCAATATTTTATCACATGCCCGTGGGCACGCTCCTCTGGGAGCGCTATCCGGTTACCGTGAACCTGGGGCTTGAGGCTTTCGTTATCAGCACCGTCCTGGGCATTATGGCAGGGATGCTGGCAGCCGTGAGGCGGGGCAAGTGGGGCGATAGAATAGTGACACCTCTGTCATATATCGGCATATGCATCCCTATATTCTGGCTGGGAATAATATTGATTTATGTCCTTGGCCTCAAGTTCGACTTGCTACCGATAATCGGCTATACATCGCCGTTTGAAAATTTTGTAGAACACATAAGACAGGCAATCATGCCGCTTATCTGTCTGTCCATCGGGGCAATAGCAGGGATAGCACGCCAGACCCGGTCGAGCATGCTGGAAGTCGTGCGGCAGGACTATATTCGCACTGCCTGGTCCAAGGGTTTAACAGAGCGTGTAATAATAACCAAGCACGCCCTGAAAAACAGCCTTATCCCGGTTATTACTATTCTCGGGCTCCAGCTGGGTTTTATTATCGGGGGTTCGGTAATTATCGAAACCGTGTTCTCCATCCCCGGTATCGGCTATTTAATGGTGACCAGTATTTTTGCCCAGGACTATTCGGTAGTACAATCCTGTACCCTCGTCTTTGCGGTAGTAGTGATATTTGCCAATCTAATTGTAGACATCGCCTATGGCTGGCTGGACCCAAGGATACAGTATGTGTAGGAGAATCTAGGCAATGGCAGTAAATGTGACGGACACCGCCAGTTTTACACCGGCTCCTCCGAGGGTTTCGGAATGGAGGCGCTTCAGAAGGGTATTCTTCCAGCGTAGAATAGTCATCTTCGGACTACTCGTATTAATAATACTGGGACTGACAGCCGTTTTCGCCCCGCAACTGTCACCTTATGACCCCTATAAACAAAATTTATCCAAAATATTACAGCAGCCGAGCAGCGAACATCTGCTGGGTACCGACCCAATCGGCAGGGACACATTAAGCCGACTTATTTACGGTACGAGGACGGCGTTAACGGTGGGCTTTGTGAGTGTTTCCTTGGCGACGGTAATCGGTGTAACGCTGGGTATACTTGCCGGGTATTTCGGCGGAATAATAAATACTATCATCATGAGGTTCACCGATATTCTTATGCCTTTTCCCATGATTGTACTCGCCCTTCTCATAGCGGCCGTTCTTGGTGGTGGTATCCTCAACATTATCCTGGCCCTGGGTATCGCCACCGTCCCCGGTTATATCAGGATAATGTGCGGTATGACCCTTTCCATTAAAGAAAACGACTATATCCTGGCGGTGCGGGCTATGGGCGCCAGCCACAGCCGCATCATGATACACCATATCCTGCCAAATGCCCTCGCTCCAATTATCGTAGTGGTTACCTTACAGTTGGGGTTCCTTATTCTTGCCGAAGCCAGCCTCAGCTTCCTCGGCATCGGGATAAAGCCGCCCGGCGCGGCCTGGGGCGCCATGGTCAGTGAAGGGTTTCGATACCTGGTAAGGATACCGATACTTTCTTTCGCCCCGGGGGCCGCTATCATGCTGGTTGTCTTTGCCTTCAATATAGTCGGGGATGCCTTGAGAGACGCCCTCGACCCCAGACTGCGAGGCACAATCTAGAAGTTGATATTACCTGTTTGATTATGGTATGTATTTACTTGGCCGCAGATACACTACCGAAAAATGGAAATAAAGCGTAAAGGAGAGAAGATGTTCAAAGTAAGAGCGACTGTAATAGGTTTTGACAAGGATGAAAAAAGGCACCCCTGCCACTTCCGTTATAAAATCGGCGACGAGATAATCTGGGACGGCGAGAAATTCATCGGCAGAATCTGCCCGTCCATCATGCGCCCGTTTGCCGAGAAGGTGAGTATCCTGTACAACTCGGGGGGGAGGCATAAGGAGGGAGAAATACCAAACTCCTATACTCCTTTCCTCCACTCCCCTTTCAGCGTCTATGATCCCGCGTACAAGAAATACGATGGCGTGGGTTTCAGGCCGACGCTGGAAAGGCCGGAGCAAAACTACAAATTCATCCCCGACGTGACCAAGTTCGACGATATTCCCGGCCTGGTGCTGGTCGGCGGGCCCGGCACCGGTATCAGGAAAAAGGAAATCCTGGTCTGTGGGGATACACACACGCTGATGCGCATGGAGTTTGAAGCCTTCGACCTGGTGGACTACGGCGACGGGCTTCCCTATACCAGAAGGACACTGGGGATATTGAATAAAATCTCGAAGAAACCCGGCGTTGCCGTAAACAAGATAATCAATGAGTTCGATGACGATGAAAGAGACAATATCTACCCGACACTGGGGCAGAACCTGATATGGACGCTGGTGGGAGAACTGGCTGTCCTGGACTATATAAAGCTGGAGGACGGTAGAGAAGGGAAAGTCACCATAACCGATAAGGGTAAGAAGAAACTGGCAGATTTTAAGGCGAGTTTATCGGCAGAAGAGAAAGATGCATTGAAGATGTAGACCGGGCTCAATTGCCTGGATTTTTACGTTACCCCGAACTCACGTTATTAGATACCCATATAAAGTAGACTAATGGCCTGTGGAACAGGACCAGGCTGAGTTATTGACCGTCTATACTAGTATCGCTTGCGGGAATC
>CAYYVO010000132.1:0-5995 GCA_964475175.1 uncultured Dehalococcoidaceae bacterium
GGCTTATGGCCAGCTTCTTAGCTACCTCGGAGAAGCTTCCCAGTCTTACTATTTCCCGGAATGTCTTTAGCTGGTCTAAATTCATGCTTTTATTAAGTAATATATAAGATTTATTTATCTTGCAATAAGAATATAGTTATGATATAATCACCCGAGATTATTTTAAGGTATCGGTGGTAAATCATCAAGCGGGAAAGGAGGCGCCGGAGAAGCCAGTCGATAATTGGCTTATTTAGGTGTGAAACATGTCATCGAAGACGATATTAATACAGTCGGAGGTCTTGGGCAGGGGTGATAAAGACCTCGGTAAGCTGCTGATGTCCAACTTTTTAAGGCTACTCGGGGATAGCCCGGAAAAACCGGCTGCTTTAGTTTTCTGGAACGCGGGAGTGCGCCTCCTGTGCCAAGGCTCCTGGGCTCTGGAAAGTCTTAAACAGCTGGAAAAGCAGGGCGTGGAGATACTTGCCTGCACCACTTGCATCGATTATTTTGAATTAACAGACAACTTGAAAGTCGGCAAACCTACGACGATGGCAAAGTCTATCGAATCGATGCTCGGTTCGGACATGATTTGCTTGTGAACGGGCTGGTGCCGGCGATTTTTCAGTAGTAGAATATCCTTGAGGAGTTTGGTTATATGGCTGATAAAGAAAAGCTGCGTCTCACCGAGACCGTTCACGGCTCCGGTTGAGCTTGCAAGATAGGTCCGGGTGACCTCGCCGAGGCGCTGGCCGGCCTGCCTTTCCAGACCGACCCTAATCTCATCGCGGGTATGGAGCAGGCCGAGGATGCCGGCGTCTATAAACTCAGGGACGACCTGGCTATTGTGCAGACGGTCGATTTCTTTACACCGATTGTCGATGACCCGTACGAATTCGGGCGCATTGCCGCGGCCAATTCTCTGAGTGATGTCTACGCCATGGGCGGCAGACCTCTGACAGCACTGAATATCGTCTGCTTTCCCCGGAATGCCATGGATATATCGGTGCTGCGGGAGGTTTTACGCGGCGGCCTGGACAAGATGCACGAGGCCGGTGTGATACTGGTGGGCGGGCATACCGTGGAAGACCCTGAGCTCAAGTACGGCATATCGGTTACCGGCACCGTTCACCCGGATAAAGTCATTCACAACCACGGCGCAAAAGCGGGCGACCGCCTTATCCTCACCAAGCCCCTGGGCACGGGCATCATCAGCACGGCCATTAAGGGCGGGTCGGCAAGCGGTGAAGCTATCGAGAAAATCGTTGACTCCATGACAGCCCTTAACCGCAAGGCCTCCGAGCTGATGCAGGAGGCGGGAACTAACGCCTGCACGGATATTACCGGTTTTGGCCTGCTCGGTCATGCCTGCGAGATGATTCAGGACTCTGATGTGGGCATGATAATAGATTCGGCAGCCGTACCGTTTTTCCCCGAGGCTAAAGAGCTAGCCGAAGAGGGCATGATACCCGGGGGACTCCACCGCAACCGGGACTTCCGTAAGGACATGGTGGATATCGATAGCAAAGTGCCCCAATACCTTCAGGATATCTTATTCGATCCACAGACGTCCGGCGGTCTGCTGATAGCCGTGCCGGAAAAGAAAGCGCCAAAGCTGCTGGAAAAGCTGCATAAAGAGGGTGTTAACGATGCGGCGATTATCGGGGAGGTGGCGGCGGATAATAAGGGGAGGATTATTGTAAAATAAACGACAGCCCTAAGCCGAAAGAAATCCCCCGTCCACCGGCACCAGCGCCCCGTGAACGTAGCTGGCTAAATCGCTGGCCAGGAACAGCGCCACCCGCGCCACCTCGTCCGGCTGGCCGCCACGGTTCATCGGCAGCCTCGCCTTGAAATCATAGCCCGTTTTAAGCAGGCTGAATTTAAACTGGTAAATATCTTTAGCTATCGCCCGCGTGCCCGGGGTGACGATACCGCCGGGGATAATCACGTTAATCCTGAATCCGTGCCTGCCGTACTCTTTCGCCAGGCCGCGCGTCAGGCCGATAACCCCGGTCTTGCTGATATCATAGGCTACCAGTCCTTCGGCAAAGGGCATGATAGCCTCGATTGACCCGAGATTGATAATCACTCCGCCCTTCCTCAGCCGCCTCTTTATCATCTGCCGGCACATGCGTACGGCCGACTGTAAATTAATATCCATCACCTTTTTCAGAAATGCGTCGTCCGTATCCAGGAAGTTCTTAAAGGGGTAGACGCCGGCGTTGTTGACCAGTATATCCGGCTCTTTTCCGCTCAGTTCGTCCCATAAAGCGTCGATTGCCTCCGCCGACGAGATATCCACTTTATGGGTATTCACCATGTGGTGGAACTGCGCTAGGTCTCTCTTTACCGTGCCCAGTCCCTTGGTATTGATATCCACCAGTTCGAGGTCGGCGCCCGCCTCGGCGAATCGGAGAGCCATCGCCCGTCCGATTCCCACGGCGGAGCCGGTGATTAAAGCCCGCTTTCCCTCGAGGGAAACAAGCTCGGACAGCGGCTTTAAAGGCCTGGGTCGCCTTTTTACCGTCATTTCGCCCTCCACCTGCTGAGTTGATTACCTGATTTGCGCCGATACCCGGTTGAGCAGTTCCTGGTCGTCCTTGACGCCACGCACATCGAGGTCGGTCTGGCGGAAGGCCCGCACCATGGCCTCGATAAGCTTGGTCTTGCTGAGTTTTTTACCGCCGCTGAACTTGGCGGTGTGCGCCAGGTTTTCCAGGTAGGCATCTTCCTCCCGGTTCAGGAAGACGGACAGCTTAATCATCGCCGACCTGGTTAGGGGAGGAGGTGGCAGAGCGGCCGGTTCCAGTTCCGGTGATTTCTCAGCCGGGGGGCGGTCGCTGCCGGTCAGGCGGTCGAGGGCGGAGCCGTAGGCAAGCTCCTCGGTAATTCTAGCTCTTTTCATGCAGCACCTCTTCTGTAAGTGATCTGTAGGCGTCGGCCCCTTCGGATTTAGGGGCATAGTTCAATATCGACATACCGGCGGCCGGGGCTTCCTTAAAGCGGACGCTGGTAGGAATGGTGGTATCGAACACCCTGATTTTATCGCCGAAAGCCCGGCGGGTAACATCTATGACCTCGCGGCTGTGCAGGGTGCGGAAGTTGGTCATGGTGAATACGATACCAAGTATCTCCAGAGATGGATTAATACGCTCCTGAACCCTAAGAATGGTTGTCAACAACATGGCCAGTCCCTTCATCGCCAGAAATTCGGACTGTAAAGGTATCAGGACGCTGTCGGCGGCGGAGAGGGCGTTTATCGTAAGGAGTCCCAGGCTGGGCAGGCAGTCCACCAGGATATAATCATACCTGTTAATGAGGGGCCGGAGCATATCCTTCAACATTAGCTCGCGGGTAAAAGCGTTCACCAGGTCGAGCTGTGCCTGTGACAGCTCGATATTCGACGGAATGAGGTCGATGCCGGGGTTGGCCGTGTGCAGAATAGCGTCATGGATGTTGGTATGCCCGTTGTTCCTGATAGCGCTCAACAGGACATCGTACCCGGTGAGTTCGAGGTCTTCCGGATTGAACCCCATACTCACCGTAAGGCTGGCCTGCGGGTCCCAGTCGATAAGGAGCACCTTCTTGTTTTGCTCGCTTAGCCCCTGGGCCAGGGCAGCGGCTGTGGTCGTCTTACCGACGCCGCCTTTCTGATTAGCGATACAAATAATACGCATGGTTCGCTCTCGTTACCTCTCGATAAATTATAGCGCAATTGCGTAACTGCGTCAATGCTCTTTTGCGCACCGGAAGAAGGATTTTGTTCAGCCCCGCCCCAGTTCCCATCATATCTTTTATCGCCCTTCTCCCCGCACCTTTGTGATTTTTCTCACCCGCCCGCCCTCTACCCATATGATATAGTAAGAAAATGGGTACTATTTGCATTTGGTGTCATGCCTCCATATAATGCGGATAACATATCGCAAGGGGGATGTATGGATTCTTTGAAGGATAGGTTGTTTCACTACAACTTCACTTACATCATTGTGATATTTGTCCTGATTGCTTGTCTTCTCTTTGGGTTGTCTGGATTGCCGAACAGAACAGAAGGAATAAATGAAGCGGTCAAGATAAGTGATACACAACTTGTATTTAGGGGTATCCTTATATTCGTTCTGGTGATTGGTTCTTTCTATTCTGGTCTCTGGGCTTACTTTCACCGTGATACCTAATATAGATAGACCAGCAGCGTACAAAACAAACATAAACATCATTACATAGAGTATGTAATTAGCTACCTTCATATCGACAAACAAATATACCAAATACAATATTAAGGTTATCATTATTGAAACCACCAGAAAGCCAATTGATATAATGAGAGTACGTGCTAATTTCATCATTCCAGCCTCCATAACTTTGGTGTAATCGGTGGTGTTTTCTTTGTGATTTTCAAGCTTCTTTTAGGGCTGGTAATACGTGCCCGTTCCAGTCGCAATTCTTCTCTGGGCTGGTGTTCAATAATGATGGGCTTTGATGGTTTATGTTTGCGGATAATCTCCGCCCAATTCTGATAAGGGTAATCTATTCCCGCCACCTCTGCGGGTGTCTTATCCTGTAATGACTCATGTGGTCTTAAATAGTTATAGTGGACTAGCCAGCCTTTGGTAAACTCCAATGCCGACTCAAAGTTTTTAAGCCCTCTCATTACCTTTGTACGGGCCTTCAATGTACCGTGAAATCTCTCTATGAGATTACTATTAGCCTCTATCTTAAACGGCCCGCCTTGCTTGTGTTCTGCGTCTTTGCCGTAATCTACATCAAGATACGCCTTTAGTGCATCGGTTATGACCACCTTTGGAGACTTGCCAGCCGTTTTTATAGCTTTGTCCATAAGTGCTTGTGCATCTCTGGTAGTACGGCTACGGGATAGCCTAGAGGTTATTAAAAAGCGTGTCCTCTGGTCTATGATGTCCCAGAACCAGACATTTTGCCCGTCTAACTTTAATACAGTCTCATCGGCTACCCAAACATCACCGACTTCTGGTTGATGCCCTTTCTCTGTGTCAATGGCATACTGGGTATACTTTTGTATCCACTCATAGATAGTAGCGGTTGAAGGCATATTCCCGTATTCCTGATGTAGATTTCTGCGTATAGCCTTTATGCTCATCCCTTCATAGTACATACTCAATGCCGATGATACATGATTGGCAGGCGTTTTCATGTGATAGGTGGTATCGTCATTCTTGAATTTACTCCCGCAGTCATTACAGAAATAACGCTGTACACCTTTATATAAACCGTATTTACGAGTACGGCTAGAACCGCAGGATTTACAAGTTATTTTACTTGTGTTTTTCCCTATCTGCCCCACTTTTAGCCTCCAGTGTTTTTAGGTAATTTCTCAAAGCTCTATTGATTTGGTCACTTTGTCTTAATAATATTTTTATTTCATTAACTTCAAATGTTTTTACTTTTTCCCCAAATATAGATTTCCAAGCAAGTATAGCAAGGCTCATAAAAGCTAATACTGCAACACCAGTGAAAAATAAAAATATCAGTACGCCGAATAATTTTATTAGTTCCTCATTTATCGCAGCGTTCATAGGGGATGCCTCCGAAGCATAAGGGTATAAAATAGCGGCAACAAATGTGCTGAAGGCAAATATCTCAAACCATAATTGCACATTTTCCCTGAAGTTATACATGCTATAAGCTTCTTTCCAGTCCCTAATAGCCCTGTATTTTTGTATTTGCATAATAACCCCCCTACAATCCGCCTGATTAGGGGGGCTAAATCCCTAATCATTGGACAAAGCCTCCCCACAGGCTTTTTGTAAGGATAATAGGTAGAGACACCAAATGCAAACAGTACCAGAAAATGAGATAAAGCAGCGGTAAAAATTAAGAAAATTAATATTTTACGCTAATTTAATAAAAATAATCAAAAAAGGTATTGACAAATTGAATATTCGTTATTATAATATATTAAGAATATTAAGCTGGAAGTTAAAAATATTAATATGCTTAAAGGAAATAACCAAAAAAGGTGATTTATGATGACAAGAGA
>CAYYVO010000133.1:0-5951 GCA_964475175.1 uncultured Dehalococcoidaceae bacterium
CTTATATATTTAGACGAGGACGGTAATATCAAACCCTTACTTGCCGAGTCCTGGGAAATAGCTGAAGACGGCTCTTACGTCGATTTCAAGCTGCGTAAGGGCATCAAGTTCCACGACGGTGTCGATTTCAATGCCCAGGCGGTGAAGGTCAATATCGATATCCAGCTGGGACAACAGGTCTGGACCAACCTGTTTCCCTTTGAGAGCTGCGAGATTATCGACGATTATGCCGTAAGGGTGCATTTTGACGACGATAAGTACGACTGGGGCGCCGTGACCAGCCTGGCAACCTTTTTCAGCTGCAAAATGTTCTCCCCGGATTTCCTGCTTGGCGAGTCGGACGAGTACAAGCGCCAGCACGTCGTTGGCACCGGGCCCTTCATTTTCGACAAATATGAGCGCGGCCAGTACATAAAGTACGTGCGCAACGATAATTACTGGAGGGGTAAGCCCTACCTCGACGGTATCGAGTTACGTATTCTCCCCCAGGCCGAGACACAGCTCCTGGCTTTCAAAGCAGGAGAAATTCATTTCCTGGGTATCCAGGCCAGGGACGCCGCGGACATGATCGCCGAAGGCTATGAGATCGAAGTCAGCTATGATTTCGTGTTCAACGGGGGCCTGATGTTCTCGGCGGTTAATCCCGATTCTCCCTGGGCCGATATCAGGGTGAGGAAGGCCGCCGCACATGCCGTCGACCAGGACCTCCTCATCGAAGGCCTATCCTATGGCTACGGCATGGAGAGCAATCAGGTCTTCATTGAAGCTCAGCCGTACTACAATCCCGATACCGTCGGTTATGATTATGACCCGGCCAAATCCAAGGCACTGCTTACAGAAGCCGGCTATCCCGATGGTTTTCAAACCACGTGGTACATGCTCGACTTCATGGATCTCGACACCCCGACGGCCGTCCAGGACATGCTCCGTGAGGTGGGCATTGATATCCAATTTGAACTGGTCAGCATGCCTATCTTCAACAGCCAGGTGGCTTCCGGATGGGAAGGCATCGTCTGGGGTGGGGTCTTTGCCGGATCTGCCATGGAACCCTCCGGCCAAATGGTTAATGGGGTCCTCAACGGCAAGACCACCTGGGTAAGTGCTATCCAGCCGGACGAGTTGTACGAGATGGCCCTGGAAGCAGCGGGTATATTCGATATTGAAAAAAGGATAGAGCTGTACCAGTATATATCCAAGGCCTTGACCGACGATTACTGCCAGATTGCCTACCTGCCCTATATGCCTGGCATCTCCACCATCTCTCCTGAAGTTAAGGACGCTCGATTTGGTACGACGCTTTATCAATATACCTTTGCCTGGTTGGATGACTAAGTTTAAAGCGTGATACCGATATAGCCGGAACTAAAGACAAAAGATACGGGTCGCGGTAATCGCCGCGACCCGTATTGTATTCCCGTTGTTGTTGTGTATCCCTATACTCTCAGGCAGGCTACATAATGTCCGCCGCCGACATCACGCAGGGGCGGTACTTCGACACTGCAGTCACTGATGGCAAGCTCGCAGCGCGGATGGAAATGGCAGCCTGTCGGGGGGTCGGCGGGGCTGGGTACCTCGCCCTTGAGAACGATACGCTGGCGACTCTTCTCCGCCTTGGGGTCAGGTACCGGTATCGCCGAGAGCAGGGCACGCGTATAGGGATGCAGGGGATTATCATAAAGCTCTTCGGAAGCAGTCAGTTCCATGATGCGACCAAGATACATGACGGCAACCCTATCACTGATATGCTGTACAACCGCCAGGTCGTGGGCGATAAACAGGTAGGTGAGGCCCAGAGTTTCCTGCAATTCTTCGAGGAGGTTAATTATCTGTGCCTGAATAGAGACATCAAGGGCGGAGATGGGTTCATCGCAGATGACCAGGGAAGGTCGGCAGGCGAGGGCCCGGGCGATGCCGATACGCTGGCGCTGCCCCCCGCTGAACTCGTGTGGGACGCGGTCGGTCATCCTGGGGTCCAGACCCACCATCTTGAAAAGATCCGCTACAATCTCATCCATATCTTTTTTTGCGCCTATATTGTGGGTTTTCAGGGGGTCGGAAAGTATACTACCCGCTGTCTGCCGCGGGTTAAGTGAGCTGAAGGGGTCCTGGAAGATGGCGCCCATGTTGCGGCGTATCGGTTTTAGTGGTTTTTCTCGCATGTGAGAGATATCGGTGCCGTCAAAGCTGATAGTCCCGGCGGTAGGCCGATAGAGACGCAGGATGCAACGACCGGTGGTGGTCTTGCCGCAGCCGCTTTCGCCTACCAGGCCGAGAGTCTCGTTTTTTCTGATAAAAAAGGAGATGCCATCTACGGCTTTAATATCGCCGACATGACGCTGCAACAACCCCCTGGTGATGGGGAAATACATCTTCAGGTCCTGAACTTCTACCATGTTACTATTTGTTGTATCGTTCATACCTTTTCCCCTATATCTACGAAACACGCTGTGTAATGCTTTTCGCCGACCCGTCTGAGGGGCGGCCATGGTTCTTCCGCGCATTTCTGAATTTTATAGGTGCACCTGGGAAGAAAGGCACAGGTAGGCGGCATAAAAATGAGGTCGGGCGGCACACCGTCAATCGGTATCAGTTTCCTGCCGCCCCGTTTCTCACCCAGCCGGGGGACGCTCCTCATCAGTCCGATGGTGTAAGGGTGCTGCGGGTTTTCAAATATTTCTTCGGACGGGCCGGATTCAACGATACGTCCGGCATACATGACGTAAATACGCTGGACATAACGGGCAACGACGCCCAGGTTATGGGTGACGATAATCAGCGCGGTATTCAGCCGCGTCACCAGATCATTCATCAGCTCCAGAAGCTGTGCCTGGGTGGTCACGTCCACGGCGGTGGTGGGCTCATCGGCAATGATGAGAGCAGGATTGCAGGACAGCGCCATGGCAATCATCACCCTCTGACGCATACCGCCGCTGAACTGGTGAGGGTAGTCATCGATGCGCCTTTCCGCTTCCGGGAAACCTACCATCCTGAGGAGTTCGATAGCTCTATTGCGGGACGAGTGCAGGTCCATATTCAAATGTATTTCCAGGGCTTCAGTAAGCTGACGGCAGATGGTCAAGACCGGATTCAGTGAAGTCATCGGCTCCTGGAAAATCATGGCTATCTTGCCGCCACGGATGGCGCTCATTTCCTCGCCTTTGGAGTCATACTTGAGTATATCCTCACCTCTGAAAAGGACCCTGCCGCCGTCTATCCTACCCGGGGGCTGTATTAACTGCATGGCCGAGAGGACGCTCACCGATTTACCGCAGCCGCTTTCTCCTACAAGGCCGATAATCTCGCCTTCATCGACGTAATAGGATACACCGTCCACGGCCTTGACCGTACCGTACTCCGTGTAGAAGTTGGTCCTGATGTTGTCTATCTCTAAAATAGCTGTCATATTTTCATTGCCTCGGTATTAAAGTCTTCCATTCTTTAGACGACGCCCCTGAGCGTGGGGTCGATCGCATCCCTCAGTCCGTCTCCTGCCATGTTGAATCCGAAGACCATTAACATAATAAACGCGCCGGGGACCGTTGAAAGTAACGGGTTCTTTATGATATAAGCCTGGCCCTCGTTGACCATGGCGCCCCAGGAAGGTGTCGGGGGAGTAATGCCGATGCCAAGGTAGCTCAGGCCGGCTTCGGCCAGGACTACCGTGCCCATTGCCATGGTCATGCCAACAAGGAGGGGGGCGAAAGCATTGGGGAAAATCTGCATCACCATCATACGTATGCTGCTCATGCCCATGGCTTTGCCGGCCAGGACGTAGTCGTTTTGTTTGATGTGCAGCGCCTGTCCGCACATCATACGGCAGGTTGGCGCTATGGCACCGAAGGCGAGGGCAAATGTTACCACGGCTATACCACCGCCGACAAGACCGGCGATAAGCAGGATAAGTATCAGACCGGGTAATGCCATGAGGGCGTCGGTTATACGCATGATGATGGCGAATACCAGGCCGCCGAAATATGCCGCGGCCATTCCCATGGCCATGCCGATAATTCCGGAAGTGCTCACGGCAATGACGCCGATGGTCAGTGAAGTCCTGGCACCGTAGATGATGCGGCTATACGTATCTCTCCCGAGCTCATCAGTCCCCAGCCAGTGTGTCTTGGTGATCGGAGAGTGTACGGTGCGCAGGTCTGTCTTGAGAGGATCGTACGTGGCTATCCATGGGGCGAAGATTGCCATGATTATCAGGATAACGACGATGATAAGACCGATTAACGATATTTTGCGTCTGACGAAGACCCTGGCGATACGACGCCACTCGCTGTGGTGAGGCGGTATGAATCCTTCTTCGCCGTCAACAGGCCCGGCAGCTTTACTCAGGTCCTCTACCATATACAGCCTCCTTAGTCGTACCTTATCCGGGGGTCAATCCAGGCCCAGGCGATATCGACCACCAGATTGGAAAAGATGACGATGCCTCCGAACATCAGTACGCCTGCCTGCACAATCTGGTAGTCCTGGCCGAAAACGGCGGTGACCATTAACCTGCCCATGCCCGGAATAGCGAAGACGTTCTCTATGATGACCGCACCGCCGAGGATGGCGCCCAGCGTTCCTCCCAGGACGGTAACGATGGGAATTACCGCGTTCCTTATCTGGTGCCTCCACACTATCAGTTTTTCGCGTAAGCCTTTGGCCCAGGCGGTGCGAACGTAGTCCTGCCGCATGACTTCCAGCATGCACGAGCGAGTCAGACGGCACATGCCGGATATGCCGCCTACCGAAAGGCAGATAATCGGCATAATCAACCGCTGGGTGCTTCCCCAGAAGTCCTCTATCGGATTAACCCAGCCGCTGGTCGGCAGCCAGCCCAGCTTGTACGAGAAGAAGTACATCAGAAGGATACCCAGCCAGAACTGGGGAATGGTTATGCCCACGTTCGCCAGCAATGTGATGATATTATCCGTCCAGGTACCCCGCCGTAAGGCGACGATGATACCGAAGAGAATGCCTAGGCCGGTACCGATAACCATGCTGATAGCGCCGATGTAGGCAGTCCGCGGCATGGCATTGGCCATGAGAGTGGTAATATCTTCCTGTAGCACGATAGATTGCCCCAGGTCACCACGGACGAGTTTGCCCAACCAGTTGGCATACTGGATGTAAATCGGATCGTTTAGGCCGAATTTATCCCGCAGTAAATCAATCTGTTCCTCGCCGATAGTCTGGGCCGCACCTATCTCAAACTGGGCCATGTAGACAATCAGGGGATCGCCGGGCAGGAGGCGTACGAACAGAAACACCATCATGGTGACCAGGATGAGGATGATGACACCGATTATCAGGCGACGAATGA
The DNA here is from genome assembly GCA_964475175.1 of uncultured Dehalococcoidaceae bacterium. Lineage (GTDB taxonomy): Bacteria > Chloroflexota > Dehalococcoidia > Dehalococcoidales > RBG-16-60-22 > CAYYVO01. Next base: position 5,315 of record CAYYVO010000133.1, read on the forward strand.
TATAGGCTGTCATATCTACTCTCCCTTAAGGCACGTTTTATATACGCACGGGCACAGTATTAATGATGAAGATATTCGTTTTAGCCAGCTATATTAACTGTAATTTGAAACAAAAAAGCCCGGATTACACACAAAAAAAAGGCATTTTTGATAATTTCGGCAGAGTTTACCACGAATGTAACTTGTGTGTCAATTATCATTCAAGTGAGTCACCAACTATTTCCTTTCATTCTGAAAATAGTAATTTCAATAAACGGAACGCGCCGGGACTATGACGTGTTAATAAGACCCGATATTTGAAATTGACAGGGAGATAATAATGGTGTTACACTCTGCGCGAAACCCGTATTCCCCCTTCAAAACAATACCCGGTAACATATCATTGATAAGCAACTACAGGTTTATTAAGGTTATCGTCGGCAGCGGGGCCGCTCCAGGCAAGAAGTAAATCAGGAAGGTAGACCGGCCTGGGATTCGGAAATGGCTGGTAGCCAAATACAGGAACGCTGTGCCCATCTTTGCCAGGTATTTACAAAAGAGGAATTTAGCTAAAATAGAGTGTCCGTCATTGAGAGTCCTTCCGCAGAAGGACGAAGCAATCAGTTAAATCGGTTATGGAGACTCATATGAGTTAATC
>CAYYVO010000134.1:0-5941 GCA_964475175.1 uncultured Dehalococcoidaceae bacterium
GTCAGGCCTGCCGGTACGGTATCGACCACCGCTACCGAGGCTGCCGTATCATCACCGCTGTTATTAACTACGATGACGTATTCGACGGTTTTTCCGAGTTCTACCCGGGCCGGACCCGTCTTGGTTATGTTCAAAGCCGGGGCCTGCCAGGTCTTCTTGGCATCATGCTTGAACAGCACGACATTGTTCAAACCCAGCACTTCAATAGTCACGATGTTTTCACCGGCTGCTGGCGCTGATTGCTGAAGAGTGACTGCAGCATTTCCGGCAGCGTCGGTCTTATTCGTGACGGTATTGGTGCCGGTAGACTTGAATCTTGAATCCGGGGTATCGTCGGTAATCGTCCACCTCACATCGACATTCGCCAGGGGAAGATTATCAACATTGGTGACCTTTATTGCGAATGTGTGCTCGGTGCCGATCTTGTTGGTAGCATCAGGCGGCCATACTACTTTTATGTCCTCCCAGTGCTTTACGGCAAAGGCCTTATGTCTGGTGGCATCGGCTATACCCGGCACGTACACGATAAGGTCGGTGTCGCCGGGTCGAGTCGAGCATATTGTCATCGTCGCCTTGCCCTTAGCATCGGTTGTGGCTACAGCCCTGGTATTACTCACCTCGACGGCATTGCTCGCCTCAATGATGGCACCTACGGCATTGGGAAAGTCGCACAGTATCCAGTGCAACTCGACGCCATCGGCGGCGTCACCGCCGGCCGTCTTGACCGTCGCCGTGAAGGTGTGCTGCGTCCTGATGGGATTGTAGCTTTCCTCTGGAGTGACGGTCACCGAAGCCGGGGCTACCTGGGCCGATACGCCTGCGTTATCAATCCCAACGGTGAGCGCCAGACCGCTGGCCAATCCGATTACCGGTATCAGGCACAGCAATATTATCCACCGCATCCTGTTCATCCGAAATTTCATGATCCTACCTCCTCAGTTTTTTATAAGCAGAATGACATGCCTTAACGCGTCAAGCACGCTTTCAGCACGCCCTGTGTATTTACATATTTCTACCTCTGATTCTTAAATACCATTTATATATTTCCTTGTCAATTTGCCAAAACATACATTTGTTGCCATATCTACCTGTATGTTACAGACGTATTTCATAGAAAAAATAGGAAATACCAATAAATAGCAACTTTAGTGGATAAAGGGGATGTTTCAACCATATGCGAACAACTGCAGGGGGTATCAGGCGACGTTGTAATAGATGATAAGATTATTTAACGTTAACAATGTCCCGATGACACAGAGAGCGAGGGGTACTATCCATCCGTATTTCCACGTGGAGTAGTAGGTTATTAAAAAGAGAACTACCATTATGATTGTCTTGACGATAATATTAGCCCAGATATTAGCACCCGTGATTTCCGATGCCACAGCGGCTGTAAGGCTTTCAGCGATTCCGAAAAACAGCAGCGCCAGTACCCACAAGGTCACGGGGATTTCATAATAAATATATTCATCCGGCTGGACAGGTTCGGGTCTGGGGAGTATCAGACGCGGCCTCCTCCAACGCATCTTCGAGACCACGTTCTGCACCAATGCGTACCGGGTCATCATATTGAGTGTATCGGCTACGCCCTCTCGCAGCACCTTAAGGTCGCTTCTTTTAACACGACTCGGCCGAACCTCATAATATACTTCCGCCATACCGTTTTCCCTCCAGCAAGGCGACCGATTATATCGGGTTCCCTTAAATGTTCCCGCCTCAACATAATATCCCTATTATCACATGGCGTCAAATCCCTATTGTGAGAATTTTGTAACCTTTTTTTTAATCTACGTGATTTTTTCGTGACCCGCAAATGCGAATCTATTATGTGAACTGACAATACAGTTATAACGTTTTGAACCTGTAAACGAAAAACCTGAAAGTAAACTTGGTAAATCAAATTATTCCCGCCCCGGTTATGATGGGGGGCATCACCGGGGTTGTCTTGATAAACAGGAGGATATAATGAGCTGTAATTACTCGGAAATGCAGATAGTGGAAAATTTACTTAAAGCTATAGACGAAGGCGAATACAGCATTGAAGATTTGGGATTGTCAGCCGATGAACTGGACAAATATTCTGAGTTCCTTCTCGTGTCCGGAATGGCGACCTCAGTTCCTATCGATACCGAAAAACATATCCTGAATCCAACAGCAGTCGGCAATGCCCTGCTCACCCTTTTACGTCGCCTCGAAGAATTGTTAGAAGAAAGTAAGTCAGTACCCGTGACCACACCCTGGTTTGACCTGGATGTCTACATGCTTCATGAAGATGATATTAAAAAGATACAAACCCGGATGATTAACTAAGGGAAAAAGTCACCGCCGCGCCCCTGCTCATCTATCCTCTTTATGTCAGACGTCCCTGCCAGTTCTAACCACACCCGTATTATGCAAGGCCTTTTTTCTCAAAATGCGCACAATATAATACACTACCAGAGACTGGGCTATTGCAGCGATAACCACAAGAAACATGTTGACCTCTCCGGTTGGCGCCGGTACCCCTTCCTGCGGAGGAGCCTCCGGTGTTACCGCCGGTCCTTCCGCTTCCGCAAAAGGCGGGACAGGCTCCTCAGGAACGGCGGGAAGCTGTGGAGTGGGTGGAGGCGGTATTTCCGGGACAGAAGACGCGGGTATTACCGGAGTTGCCGCCGGGAGTATCCGTTCCAATACTTTAAAAGACGCGCCAACGCCGTTCACTTTAACGGTTTGAGTCCCCACCACATCTGCCTGAAAGATTAATACCATAGACTCTGATACGCCGGCTGCTAACGCCACTGTCTGCCGGCTTTGCACGACACCATTTACACTCAATGTCAACGCTACGTTACCGGGATAGCCACCGGTGTTTTTTACAGAAATATGGGCACTCTGGATATCGCCCAGGTAACTTTCATCCGGCCAGATATAAGCAATACTGACCTGTGAAGCCGGAGAAATCTCGCCCGCATCTACGTTGCCGCCATTATCCCATACCATCTCCACAAATCCCAGCGTAGCGTTTGCCGCCGCTACCGTGTAGGTCCCCGGTTCTGCCGTAGTCGAAAGCCCCCAGGCGGATAAATCGGCCTTCCATACATCACTATCGGAAGCTTCAACCGTGCCGGCGGCGTACTTAATTTCATCACCTACATCCACAATCCTATTACTGTTGGTATCTTCGGTCAGAGTAATGGTGCCGGGTATAGTTATTACCGGTGCCCGGGCATCCAGGCTGAAGTTACCAACCACCGTTACCCTTCCGGAAACAGTGTTTTTTGCCTTATCGGTCACCGTCTCGACAGCGCTGAAAGAACTGTCATAGCCATGGTTTGGAATAGTAAAACTCCCCGGCGATGCCGTAGCCGAAAGACCGAAAGCGGATAAATCAACCGTCCAGATTACGGCGTCCTTGGTTCCTTCTACACCGGCCACGTACGTTATAGTATCACCGATAGAAGCCACCCCGTCGCCGCGTACATCATTCGTCAGGGTAATCGCACCTCTGGTGGTGATGGTGGGGGCGTCATCATCTATGTAGACAGACCTTTTGCTTATCTGTTCATTTCCCATATATACCTTAATTTCAAGATGGTCCCCGTGTTCGATGTCACTAAAAGCGGCATCCGGGATGAAACTCGCGGTATAATTGGCGGTAGAATCGATATCTGTCAGTACGATTGTATTGATTTCACCCGTCCTCTTATTATGCAAATCGGCGGTGCAGTCACCGGAAACATAGTTATCCCTGCCAGCAATGAGATACACGGTAGAGGCCGAGCTGAAATAAGTTTCTTGGGGTGAAAGATATTCGGCATCCCAGTGTATCTCTACATATTCACCGGCAGCGGCGGCCGGCAATACCGGCAGCCCCAGCATCAGGATAAATGCCGTACAGATACATATTCTAAGGATTAACCTCATGTTCATGGCACAATACTACCCGAATAAGACCAAAATGGTGTCCTACACTAGAAATATAAACCAGAATATTGCCCCTGCACAGTAACAATTTTCTATGGTTGCCGAAGATAAGGCATGGAACTGCAGCGCTTGACTATAAAGTAGCGGCTGCATATATTGAGATATATATCACATACATACAGCGCAAGAGAGACGTAAAATTCTTAAGTGAAACATCACCGATAATGAGGAGGGAAACCATGGCCAAAGATAAGAAACCCGCCGACAAGCAGCATGAAAAGGAGCACCAGGTCTATAAATCGGGTGATAAATACCATTGCGTCGAGTGCGGTACCGAGGTTAATTATGGCGATAACTGCCCGAGTTGTAAGGCCAATATAAACTGGCAGCAAATCGAGGGGCAGGTCCGGCGGCTATAAACGGCTGCCACGCGACTGAAAATCACGACTAAAAACCAGGAATAATCGGTGGGATACCCCAGAAATTTCACACAGGTAAAAGGGGTATCCCACTTTCTTGTTATCTACACCTTTTCCAGTTCTATATTGGAATATTTAGCCTTCATAATAAGGGAAGAGAGAGCTGGCGGGAGCGCATGGGAGTCGAACCCACCGAAGGCGTTATTAGCACCCCCCAACGGATTTGAAGTCCGCAAAGCCCACCGGGACTTATCCGCTCCCCCGGGTCTGGATTAGTATATATTAGTTATTCAGGCGGTATCAAGAGCCTGTTGAAAGTTGCTCAGGCATCACCGCCTCCTCACCCCGCCGCCGGTAAACAAGCTTTGCCAGCAGGATACTCAACTCATACAGGGCTATCAGCGGAATAGCCAGCAGGCACTGCGTAATGGGGTCGGGCGGGGTAATGATAGCCGCCGCTACAAAAGAGATAATGATGGCTATCGACCGCTTGCGGGAAAGCCATTCCGGCTTGATAATACCGATGCGGGCCAGGAACGTAGTGACTACCGGCATCTCGAAGACAATCCCCGTCGTCAGGAGAAGCTTGGTGATAAAGCTGATGTAGTTGCTGATTCTCGGGAACAATTCAGCGATATCGGCTCCGAAGTTGTATAAGAACCAGATAGTCCACGGAGCCAGCATAAAAAATCCGAAGACAACCCCGCCCAGGAACATGAGGAAAATCCAGGGAATGATAATAAAAACCCACTTCTTTTCCTGGGTGGTAAGCGCCGGGGCGATGAACATTATGCCATGATACACCAGCACGGGCATAGCCAGGATAATCCCTCCGACTACGCTGACGAGCATAATAGAACTCATACGCTCCGTCATCTCGATAGCGGCGAACTGTATACCGGCGGCAGGATATTCGAGGATGTAGAAAATCCATTCGTAGAAGATAAAACAGATAATAGCGCCGACGGCTACGGCAATAACGCTTCTGATAAGGCGCCGGCGCAGCTCCCCGAGATGGCCGATGACAGTCAGCTTTGGTTCTTCACTGCTCATTTTGCGGCGGCTGACCTTCCGGCTTCTCTGGCTGACTCTCTTTCTTGGCGGCGCCTACCGTGCCCGGGTAGGCCGATGGTTTCTCGTTCTTAGGGGAGGGGTCTTGCTCGGCGGGTGTTTCTGCGTTCTTTGCAGATTCCACCTCTTTGGTGATGGCGGTGGTAAAGCTGCTGCTGGCATTCTTAATGGTACGTATTGCCTTTCCCAGGCTCCTGGCAATACCCGGAAGCCGGTTGGGGCCCAGCACTATCAGGACGACGACGAGAATTATAAGTAATTCCCATATGCTTATACCGAGAAATTCCATCACTCACCTTTATCGCCATGCAAGGAGATAGATTGAAGGTAGAAGAGCAGTTTGAAGAACTTTTTAGGTTGACCTACGGTTGGTTTAGCCTTTGGCTACCTTCTTGCGGGTGGTCTTTTTAGTCTTGGCGGCAGGCTCCTCTACAACTTCTTCCTCGTCTTCTCCGGCCTGTCCCCTCTTAAAAGAGCGCAATCCCTTACCGATGGCGTTACCCACCTGAGGCAGTTTGCCCACGCCGAATATGATTAATATTATCACC
>CAYYVO010000135.1:0-631 GCA_964475175.1 uncultured Dehalococcoidaceae bacterium
ATTTACGGGCAAATGGTGGAGGGTAATTTCTCTTGAACCGGGGTGGCGGGTTTACCACTCACAACCGCCCCGCCCCGCCCCGTCCTGTATTAACCAACCCCCGATAAATCCGGTTTTTCTCCATATTACCAGTCAGTAAGTCGGGCAACAGTATCGGTGTTAAGCTCTTTGATAACGTTTATAAGTAAATCCACCGTAAGGTCGAAATCATCCCGGTGAAAGACGGCCGTATGGCTGTGAATGTGCCTGACCGGCGGAGCGAGCAGTATTGTCGGCACGCCGCCCTTGTAAAGATGAATGACATCGCCGTCTGTTCCCCATCTACCCTGTGTTTCAGCGGAAATCTGGACGGGAATATTGCACCGTTTGGCCACGTCGATAACCAGGTCGCGCAGTTTGAGATTGGTAATCATGCCCGGCTCGGCAAAGCCTACCACAGGCCCGCCGGTGAGCTTCGTAATCGGTTCGGACATACCGGGCATATCGGATGCAATGCCGGATTCGATTATAAACGCCACATCCGGTTTGACGACATCGACGCTGGTCCTGCCTCCCCTCAGCCCAACCTCCTCCTGGACGGTAGCTACTCCGTAGACGGTATTGGGGTGTTTTTCTTTCAACAGTTTCTGCA
>CAYYVO010000135.1:641-5910 GCA_964475175.1 uncultured Dehalococcoidaceae bacterium
TTTCAGAAAATAGTCCATGCATTTGCCCCGAAAGAGTTTTTGCATTACCGCCACGATGGCGGCGCAGCCGATACGGTCATCAACCGCCTTGGCGAGGTAGGTTTTTCCGCCGGCGAGAACGGTGAACTCGCTTTCCGGCACTATGGGGTCGCCGATACGCACTCCCGCTGCCTCGACCTCCTCGACCGAAGTAGCGCCGATATCGATATACATGTCCTTCTTTTCAACGAGTTTCTTGCGTTCTTCGTCGGTGAGGATATGGGGCGGTTTGGCGCCGATTACTCCGGGAACATCGCCTTTTGCGGTATGAATCTTCACGCGCTGGGCCAGCAGAACGTGGTCCCACCATCCACCTAGGGGTGTGAACTTAATAAATCCCTCTTTGGCAATCTGATTAACCATGAAGCCGCACTCGTCCATGTGGGCTGCCATCATTACTTTGGGCTCTTTGTTGTCCCCTTTCTTCTTACAGACAAGACTGCCAAGCTTGTCATAAGTTATATCGCCGGCACTCTCCAGGTACCGCTTCATTACACTGCGGATTTCATTTTCATAGCCGGAGATGCCGCTGGCGTCAGTTAATTCCTTTAGCAGGATTTCGGTATTATCCATTTCCTTTCCTCCCTGAAAACGTACTTGAGCCAAGTCGAAAATTCCGGGAATGCCGCTATTGTATCAATTTAGCAGGGTATATGCAACGTATAATCTAAGGGATTCTACTGAATTTTAAGTGCGATGGTAATACGCGAATAACTCATATTCTGTCGCTATGGTTCGACAGGCTCACCATGAGCGGCCAATAGCATCACTCACCCTGAGCCTGTCGAAGGGTGTGTTTTTCCTTAACCATTAATGAACAGAACACTCCTGGCCTACCTATTTATTAATTCGCACAATAGTGCTAAAATATGGGATTAGGAAAAATAATGCTCGGAATATATTTATGAATACAGCATTGCCGGCCACACGCTGCGGTAAGACGGAGTTCCGCTGGGGAGAAAAGACTTACGTAATGGGGGTCGTTAACCTCAGCCCGGATTCTTTTTCCGGGGACGGACTGGGTGACGATATAGAGGCGACGGTTGCCCAGGCCAAACGCATGGTGGAAGAAGGGGCGGATATTATCGATGTCGGCGGGGAGTCAACCCGTCCCGGTACCGCGCCGATGTCCGCGGATGATTTCGATGAAGAGCTGAGGCTGGTTATCCCGGCGATTGAGCGCCTGGCCGCAGAAATACCGGTACCCATCAGCGTGGATACCTATAAGTCCGGCGTGGCCAGCCGCGCCGTTCAGACCGGTGCCAGCATGATTAACGATATCTGGGGTCTGAAAAGAGACCCCGGGCTGGCGAAGGTTGCCGCCGAAGCAGGCGTGCCCATCATCCTCATGGCCAACCAGCGTGACGCCCCGCCGAAAGTCGGTATCATGGCCAAGGTGCTGGCCGATTTAGAAGTAGGCATCACGACAGCCCTGCAGGCGGGCGTGCCCCCGGAGGATATCATTGTCGACCCCGGTATCGGCTTCGGCAAGAGCCTCGAGCAGAACCTGGAGCTGGTGAACCGACTGGATGAGCTTAAACAACTGGGTAAACCCATTCTGCTGGGAACATCCCGTAAGTCCATGATTGGTCTGGTGCTGGACTTGCCGCCGGACCGCCGTCTGGAGGGAAACCTGGCGGTGACGGCTATAGGTATCGCCAACGGCGCCGATATGGTGCGGGTCCATGACGTCGGGCCGACAGCACTGGTATGCCGGATGAGTGACGCTATTGTCAGGAGGGGATTGGTCAATGACTGATAAGGAAACAGTATATCTCGGTCTCGGCTCGAACCTGGGTAACCGCGAGGAAAACCTGGACAAGGCGCTGGAACTGCTTGCACAGAGGATGAGAATAGAAAAACAATCGTCGGTTTACGATACCGAGCCTCTGGGCAACGCCGACCAGCCGCGTTTCCTGAACATCGTCTGCCAGGTTTCCACAAGGCTGACGCCGGAGGGTCTGCTGAGTCTGGCCAAAGGCATCGAAAGCAAGATGGGCCGGCACAGCAAGACCGGCGAACCACGTCCCATCGACATCGATATACTCCTTTACGGCGACATGGTCGTGGATACGCCCGACCTGGTAATACCCCACCCCCGTATGGCGGAGAGGGCTTTCGTCCTGGTGCCGCTGAATGAAATCGCGCCCAACATTGTCCATCCCGTCAGCGGCAAGAAGATAAAGGAAATGAGGAAGGCGGTTAAAGAGGTGCAGGGCGTATTCAAGTGGGAGGGTGAGGAGTCCTGATGTACGAGATAACCGTTGAAAAGCATTTCGACGCCGCCCATTACCTGCGGGGCTACCAGGGCAAATGTGAGGCTATGCACGGGCACCGCTACCGGGTGGTGGTAAGGATACAGGCTTCCGGTCTGAACGACATCGGCCTGGCTTATGACTTTACCGATTTAAAGAATCACCTGAAGAATATTCTGGAAAAATTCGACCATACCTGTCTTAACGACGTGCCGCCATTCGATAAAATCAATCCCTCGGCGGAGAACATAGCCGCCACTATCTATAACGAGCTTAAAAAGAAACTGGCAGGGGAGCCGGTAACGCTCACCTGTGTGGAGGCCTGGGAGACACCCGAGCAGGGCGTCGCCTACCATCCGGACTAGTCTTTGTCCGGGGGCAGCAGGTTCGGAATGCCGTCGGCGATGACGTAGCTAAGTTCACAGTTAGGGCAGACCAGCGAACCCGTTACTATCTCATCGCCTTCTTCTTTTTCCGCCACAAGCTCCAGGTTCCCTTTACATAAAGGGCAGGCCAGTATGTCTAATAACGACCTTTTCATGTGTTAATTATAACATGGTTTGTCCAAAAAGGAGGTAGCTGGTAGTGATATAGTAATTCGATTATCTCTTTATCCCCCAGAAAACCCTCAGCCGCCCCGCTGATTGATATGTCCGGTATTTTCCGGACTTTTCGGCTCGTTCCACTTCTCTCTGTACTTTCATTACCCCGGTCTTAAATGCTGCGGGGTTTTCCTCTGCCATTATTTTCAGGGCGGAATCGATGGTGGTGTTTTCTATACTGGCCAGGAATTCTCTATCTATCGACCTGATATTGTGGCTGCCGGTTCGGAACGGTATTTCATACGTTAATCCGGCGGATTTAAACATCTGCTTTAACTGTCTTTCGGTGGGATATCTGTGAATTTCATATTCGTATTTCGTCGGGAAAAACTCATCAAGGGGATGATTCTTCAGGTCTTCCAGAGCTACCCCTAATATGAAGAGCCGGCAGCCCTTACGCGTAATTCTTACGATTTCGCTTAATATCATTTCCTTGTTGACTAAATGGTGAAAAACATGAGCCATGTAGGTGATATCAACGCTCTCGGATTCTATTGGCAAAGCGGCCCCATCAAAATCGAGATGTACCGGGATTACTTTTTTACTTATCTCACCTGCTTTGATTCTATCTCTGAGTATATCCAGTTGCCCCGGGGTTCCGTTGGTATTTATCTTGCGGGATTTATCATAGGCAAGGATTTTATACCGTGTGATTCCCCGGGCATGCAGTTCTTTTTCAACAAATTCGGTCTGCTGTCCGGAACCGATACCGAGCTCGACTATCGCTAGAGGAATACCCGTTTTATTGTCATCGAGCCCGGCATGTGAAACGATAAACTCAGCGAATTTGGGAGAGCCCTTTCTTGCCTTGAGGTATTCTAATCCGAGTCCTTCGTAAGAATGAGTTACTTTCATTGTTGTTATCGCATTCCATCATAGGACAATCGGAATAAAACCGCAATAAATCTTACCCCACCCTCCAGCTGTGTTTTACCTCGTCTTGCACGCTCGCTGGCTTTGGAGTAAAATAGGGGAAGTTAAAGCCATGATTAACCATCCGGTACTGGTCTTGAATCAAAGCTACGAGCCGCTGACGGTATGCCGCGCCCGCCGTGCGGTGGTACTTGTCTTTCAGGGCAAGGCGGAGATGCTGGAAGACGGGCTCGGTTACATCCACACCATCAGGCATGCTGTCCCGCTGCCTTCGGTTATCCGGCTGGCACAGATGATTAAAAGGCCACGCCGCAAAAGAAAAATGACCCGCTACGAAATATTCAATCGCGATAGATATACCTGCCAGTACTGCGGGGTGCAAAACCGCAACCTGACCCTCGACCACGTGATACCACGTTATCGCGGCGGTCAACATACCTGGGAGAATGTAGTCAGTGCCTGTGTGGCCTGCAATCGGCGCAAGGCGGGCAGAACACCTAAAGAAGCCAATATGAAACTTTTACGCACACCGACACCGCCGAATAACGGTTCCTTTTTCATCGTCCCTTATCATTATACGAGCCGGCGGGACGAATGGCGTAAGTATCTGAGACAGTAGCAGCGGCTTAGTAAGAGACCTCGCTGAGAGGTAGTTCTACTCTTGCCTCGGTATCCAGTTCCACCAGTACCGTTTCCTTTAACGGATTGTTCCCCACCACAGTGGCTTCTCCCATACGTGTGGAGACACGCTGCCCGTTCTTGGGCATTTTCTCTTTCATGGCGCGGTACTGGTCGCCTTCGTAGGATAAACAGCACATAAGGCGGCCGCAGGCGCCGGAAATTTTCATCGGGTTGAGGGGCAGGTCCTGCTCCTTGGCCATCTTGATGGAGACGGGCGTAAACTCGGTGAGGAAGCTGGCACAGCACAGCGGACGGCCGCACCGGCCGAAACTACCCAGCAGCTTGGCCTCGTCACGGCTGCCCACCTGGCGTAGTTCAACTCTTACTTTAAACTTACCGGTCAAACGACGTACCAGGTCGCGGAAATCAACCCTTTCCTCGGCGCTGAAATGAATCGTCAGGCGGCTGCCGTCGAGATTGTACTCGGCCGCAAGCAGCTTCATGGGCAGCCCCAGTTCGCCGACTATTTTGCCGCACTCAATCAGGGCTTCTTCAGCCTTGTTGGTAAGCTCTTCGGCTTTTGAGATGTCCTCCGGTTCCGCCTTGCGTATTACCGGGCTCAACTCGTTATCTGTTTCACCGGCAACGACCTGTCCCGGGGCAATCACAACATGCCCCAGTTCCGTACCCCGGCTGGTCTTAACGACGGCATAATCACCTGCCTCCAGTTCGATTTCACCCGCATCAAAGTAATAGACCTTACCGGCCCTTTTAAAACGTATACCTGCAATATTAGCCATATTTCACGGAAATCTGGGTAGCCAGGTTTTCCTCGCCACCTCCTTCCTTTCTCGGAATGTCCAGCATAAGTACTTCAAG
>CAYYVO010000136.1:0-5902 GCA_964475175.1 uncultured Dehalococcoidaceae bacterium
CTGCCTGTGCCAGACTGTCGTACAATCTGGCCTGCTCGATAGCCGTCCCCAGATAGTCACCGATTGACTTGAGCAAAGAGACATCATCTGTAGCAAATCGATTCGCCACTTGGCTGGCGATATTCATTACCCCCGTTACTTTTTCTTTAGCTTTCAACGGGATGCTGACGAATCCCTTGAGTCCCTCCGCAAGTACCAGGTCCGGCCGGGTAATGCGGGGGTCCTTGGAAATGTCTTCAAGTATTATGGGTTCACCGAGTTCGGCTGCTTTACCGGCTATGCTGTCGCCGATGGAAATTTGTGTTTCCTCTATGTATTTGGCTGATAGCCCCCGCTGCACGCGGTAGCTCAACGAATTGGTTTCCTCATCAAAATGTAAAATTCCGCCGATTTCGCTGTTAAAAAGTTGGAGCACGTTATCCAGGGCTGTTTTCAATATGGTATTAAGGTCGTGAAGTCCGCTTACGGCACTCGAGATATGGTTCAATGCCAGGAGCTGGTGGTGCCGTCTTAGAATCTGAGTCTCCAGTTCCCTTTCTGCAGTAACGTCTCTCCTGAGTTCCACTATTGCCCGGGTATTACCCTGTTTATCACGAAGGGGATAGGCTGTTATTTTCACGTAACCGTGGACACCGTGAAGATTGGCCGGATGGATAACCGCCATCATGTTGCCGGTTTCGAGGACCTGATTAAGCGGGCAATCCCATAGAGGCTCGTGGCAGGGCTCGTCCCTGCCCTGGAATATTTGGTAGCAAAATTTGCCAATTGGAGGGTCGTCTTTTTGAAACCTGCTTAGAACAGATGCGTTGGCGAACCTGGCCCGGTACTCGGGATCGACTACCAGAAGCTCATCTTCAACGGCATCTATTATTTCCTGGAGGTCAGCTTTCAGCCATGTGTCTTTCTTACTTTGTTTCTCCGTTCTCCTCATACCCGTCACCGCCTTCACCCTGTAACATTTAAGGTACAGCCTTAATTATGTGTTGTCAAGATGTTATGGGGTCAATTTTCAACCTAATACCAGATTCCTGCTTTTATAAAATATCAGGCTTATTGTTCATAGCTCTTGACAAACGTTCTCCTTTAATCCCTGATAGCTTGGCTATAAATGGTGTATAATGCCTTTGGGTAATTCAGGCTGGATATACAATTAATCCGTTCCTGCTTTTATGTAACCGAATCAATCTTAATAAACACATGAACATTAAAGTTGAACCTCCTGAGAAGAGTTCTATCCATGATAAGACGAGTGGGAACTCAAAACGCGCGAGATGGCTGTTAAGTATTAAAACAACATCCGGGATACGTAATAAGCATTTTTTTATAATTGCCGCTATTTTTATCGTCTTTGCATATATCTATTATAATGTCCTTTCTTCTTACCACGATTTGTATATTATCTTATTCTTTTACCCCCTTATATATTCGTCGCTGGTGTTCCGTTTGCGCGGGGTAATTATCAGCGGTATATTATTCATCGGTATTTTAATACCGCACACCGTTCTCCTCCTCTATGACCCCGTGGCTCTGTCGAGATCCCTTCTCTTTGCCGTGTTTGCTTTTCTCATTAGCGGCCTGTGCGCCGCGCTGTTGAATCACCTGGAACATCAGCTGGAAGCTTATGATCATATAGTATTTCTTAACGAGGAATTGAACAGGTCTATGGAGCGTCTGCGGAGCTCACAGCAGCAGCTATTACAGGCCGCCAAGCTGGGAGCCATAGGGCAGCTTGCGGCCTCTGTGGCACACGAGCTGAACAATCCGCTGGGCGGGGTCAAGGTCTATACCAAGCTGCTGAAAAAGAAGATAGAAACCGAGTCTTTTGAACAAGAAGATGTCCTGACAAACCTCGAGGAAATAGAATCGGCCGTAGACTATTGTTCCGACATTATACGCGGGCTACTGGATTTTGCGCGGCAGTCTCCCCCGTTGATAGGGCCGATAACCGTTAGCAGGGCTATAGACAAGGTTATCTCTCTGGTAGGACACCAGGTTAAGATGAAGAATATTGAGGTGGTTAGAGAGGAATCCCCGTCTCTCCCCCTGGTAATGGGAGACTTCAACCAGGTTCTACAGGTGTTCGTAAATCTTACCGTCAACGCCGTTCAGTCCATGGCGGAAGGCGGCAGGCTTACGATAAGCAGCAGTACCGATGAAGAACGGAATGTCGCGGTTAGCTTCCGGGATAACGGCTGCGGTATATCCGCCGAGAACATGGAGAAATTATTCACGCCTTTCTTCACTACAAAAGAGGAAGTTAAGGGGGTCGGTCTGGGACTGGCGGTATCCTACGGAATTATCGAACGCCACGGCGGCAGAATAGAAGTGCAGAGCGAAGAAGGAAAAGGCAGCACATTCACCGTATACCTGCCGGCCCATAAATAGAGAGGCCGGACATTTATCTATGCCCGGCCTCCTGATTTTCTTTTTCTAGCGTCTTATGCTGTTTGGGCTTTTCCCTTGATTAATGTATCTACTACGGAAGGGTCGGCCAGAGTGGAGATATCACCCATGTTTTCCGTATCATCAGCCGCGATTTTCACCAGGATACGCCGCATGATTTTACCACTGCGTGTCTTGGGTAGAGAATCGGCGAACTGGACGACATCCGGTGTGGCGATAGGGCCGATTTGCTGCCGTACATGAGTCCTCATCTCTTTCATTAGCTCCGGCGTAGCTACCTCACCGGTCTTCAGGGTAACATAAGCATATATGCCCTGCCCCTTGAGCTTGTGCGGCATCCCGACCACCGCTGCCTCGGCAACCTTCTCGTGCGAGACCAGGCTGCTCTCAACCTCGGCGGTGCCGATGCGGTGTCCGGATACGTTGATTACATCGTCGATTCGCCCCATGAGCCAGTAGTAGCCGTCCTGGTCTTTACGGGCACCATCGCCGGTGCAATAGTATCCGGGGAACTTGCTGAAGTAAGTTAGTTTAAACCGTTCTGCGTCTTTCCAGAGGGTGCGCATCATGCCGGGCCACGGCTTTTTGATGCAGAGCCAGCCGCCTTCGTTGATGCCGGCTTCCTTACCGTCTTCTCTCAACACAATCGGTTCGACGCCAGGGAACGGCATTGTGGCCGAGCCGGGTTTGGTGGGGATGGCGCCGGGGAGAGGCGTAATCAGGATACCGCCCGTCTCCGTCTGCCACCAGGTGTCGACGATAGGACATTTTTCCTTGCCGATGACGCGGTGGTACCACATCCAGGCTTCAGGATTGATAGGTTCACCGACACTGCCAAGCAGCCTTAAGCTTGACAGGTCATGTTTATTGGGCCAGTCCTCCCCGTCTCTCATCAACGCCCTGATGACGGTAGGCGCCGTATAGAATACGTTGACCCCGAACTTCTCTACAATCTGCCAGAACCGGTCCGGATTGGGGTAAGTCGGGACGCTTTCGAACATGAGGCTGGCAGCCCCGATGGACAGAGGGCCGTAGACTATATAGCTATGCCCGGTGACCCACCCGACATCGGCGGTGCACCAGTAGGTATCTTCCTCTTTTATGTCAAATATCCATTTCATGGACTGGTAGCAATGAAGCAGGTAGCCCGCCTGCGTATGCAGGACGCCCTTCGGCTTGCCGGTGCTGCCGCTCGTATAAAGAATAAACAGAGGGTCATCGGCATCCATCGGCTCCGGCTCGCAGTCGTCGGTAATGTCGTCGGCGCTCATTTCGTCCTGCCACCAGTGGTCTCTGCCTTCCTGCATGGGTATCTCAATACCCAGTCTGGTCACGACGATAACGCCGGTAACCCCGGGGCATTCTTTCAGGGCTGTATCGGCGTTGCTCTTACTGCCGATGTTTTTACCGCTGCGGTAATAGCCGTCGGCGGTTATCAGTATTTTAGAATCACAATCGAGAATCCTGTCCCGCAGCGCCTCGGCGCTGAAACCGCCGAAAACGACACTGTGGATAGCCCCGATGCGGACGCAGGCAAGCATGGCTATCGCCAGTTCCGGAATCATCGGCAGGTAGATAGAAACGGTATCACCTTTCTTTACCCCCATCTTCTTGAGTACGTTGGCAAACTTGCATACTTCGTGATGGAGCTGCTGGTAGGTATATACCTCGGTATCTTCATCAGGTTCTCCCTGCCAGATTATCGCCGCCTTGTTTTTCCGCCAGGTAGTGAGGTGGCGGTCGAGACAGTTGTAGCATACGTTAATCTTACCGCCGACAAAGTACCGGATCTCGGGACTATCGGTAAAATCATATTCCAGGAACGTATCCCATTTTTTAAACCAGTCCAGCTGATTGGCAACCTGTCCCCAGAATTCTTCCGGGTCTTTAATAGACCAGTTATACAGTGCTTTATATTCTTCAATACTCTTGAGGGCGGCTTCCTCGGAAAACTCTTTCGGCGGATTGAACACACGGTTCTCGGCCATCATGGAGGCTATTTCCTTGCCGGAAATCTGTGATAAAAGTTCTTCTTCCGGCTTGGAATCAGCCTGGGCCGCGGAGGCGATTCCAATGTCCTCGCCGCCTAAAGCATATTTGACCAGCTTCTCCAGCTCTTCTGGATTGAACGGCTTTACGAGGAAACCTACCGCGCCGAGCCTTATCCCCGTGGTCATTGTATCTACCGATGGGTAGCCGGAGATGATGATGTATTTTAAGTCCGGATGATTTTGTTTTGCCTCCTTGAGGGTTGTAATACCGTCCATACCCGGCATGCGAATATCCAGGACTACAACCCCCAGGTTATTTTTAGATATCAGTTTCAATGCCTGTTCGCCGTTTTCAGCGAGGGATACTTTATACCCGCTGTCCGTCAGCCAGGCCTTCAAAGATTCCCTCACAATCGGTTCGTCATCAACTATTAAAACTGTTTTTTCGTCTGAATTCTTCACACAAATCTCTCCTTTTTGCTGTATTGGCCGTCTTTTCGTATGCGCACGTATATGCATGTAGTTCCCGGTGATTTCTATAAGGCTTCTTAAGTGGCCCGGGTTACCGAGTCTTGCTTACCCCGGCCGGTATGTAAAATCCCGTACAGGACTTCTTTTCAACTTCTGTATAAATTATATCAACCACCTCTTTATATAACCTCCGCCGTGATACCTATTTACTGAGCATGGAATCTAAGTAAAAATGCCTAAATATTTCAAATTAAACTACGCATCTCTGCTAATGTTTTAACTTTTCTTGGTATAAGTTTTAAGGCAATCCCGCCGCTATTTAAGCATATTTTTATTGCTAATACATGCCGGATTGTGTATGCAATATCTATGATTTTATAGAAAAAGTTACCCTTAGTACTGGTTATCTTTGCGGTAATCGGCAGCGTATTTATGGGTATTGCCACTCCCGGCGAATCGGCGGCTCTGGGTGTTATTGCCTGCTATATTCTTGCGGCTTTATACAGGAAGCTTAACTTGGACACCGTAAAGAAATCGGCGCAGAGCACCGTTCAGGTGACCGTGATGGTGTTTTTCATCGTCGTTGGCTCCATTAGCTTCAGCCGGATACTGGCTTCTACCGGCGCCATTACCACCCTGGTGCATTTCGCAACCGGCCTCGACGTTCACCCTATCGTCGTCATCATTGCTACCCAGATAATACTGCTGTTTCTGGGCGCTTTCATGGACCCCGCCAGTATCGTGATGATATCAGCCCCGACTCTTTTTCCCCCTGGTTCGGGCGCTGGGCTATGATACGCTCTGGTTTGCCGTAATCTCGCTGATGAATATACAGCTTGGCCTTATCAGCCCGCCTTTTGGTCTGGATGTCTTTACGATGAAGGCCATAGCTCCGCAGGACGTCACGCTGGGGGATGTGTTCAGATCTTCGATACCATTCCTGTTGATGGGCATAGGCGTAATGGTATTAATACTGGTATTCCCGGAGATAGCAACCTGGCTGCCGGACATATCAGCTAAAACCTAAAACTCTTTTC
>CAYYVO010000137.1:0-5899 GCA_964475175.1 uncultured Dehalococcoidaceae bacterium
TTTATATCAAAGTGTGGTATAATACATTTACAATTAAAAAAGCAGACATCCCCCGCAAGGGGTTTTTTCATTTTAAGGGGCTAGAATAATTTACTTCCTGGCCCAGAAGAGGGCCTCGCATCCAATAACGTTCACCGAACTCTCGGAGAATAAATCCTCCAGGGCTTCCTTCAAGTCTTCAACAGTATCCTCAAGGTTGGTCATGATGCCCCTAAGGTTATTCATCTCCAGAGCCTGGGTAGCCATCAAATTTTTCTTGACACCCCGGTATAAAATGGTGCTTCCAAAGAGAGTCCCCTCCGGATTGAGCACCTCACAGGCATGCTGGAAAACTACCGCTTTTGTCTTTATATTACCCGGAAGACAGTGTAAAAGGTTCATCATGCCAATCGAATCGAAAGGCGGGACCGGTAAATTAAACGGTTCCATGACATTTCTTTGATACACCTCGGCTTGGAAACGGGCCAGGCGTTTCGAAGCGGCCCTCAGAGAATTGGGATTCAAGTCCATGAGAACGAGCCGCGGTTTCGAAGATGGAAAGCTGCACTTGTCCATGAAATATCCGGAACCGACCCCGATATCCAGATGGTTGGAACTGACGTGATTATTGTACATCTCCAGCATATGCCGTGACGGGCAATTCCAGAGAAAACGGCAGTTGCATCCCAGGAACAACCAATCGTAAACAAAAAGGATGGACTTTGTATACAGGGATATAGCCGAGTTGACTCTGTCTTCGGAAAATTCGGTCATAGCCTTCTCCTTACGTAACCAAGGCGTTCTTTGAGGGAGTTAAAAAATACCCTTTATCCATACCCGGTAGGGCTCCCGGATAACGCCGTTCTCGGTGATGATGGCGGAAATATAGTCGTGGGGGGTAACGTCGAAGGCGGGATTGGCGGCAGCAACGCCTTCCGGGGCGATGGGTACGCCCTGGATGCGGGTCACTTCCTCGGGGTCGCGTTCCTCGATTATGATTTCCTCCCCGTTCTTTATCGAAGGGTCAATGGAGGAGGTAGGGGCGGCGATATAGAAGGGAATATGATGCTCCCGGGCCAGCACCGCCAGGGTGTACGTGCCGATTTTATTGGCGGCATCCCCGTTGGCGGCAATGCGGTCGGCCCCCGTAATAACGCAGTCGACCTCTCCCTTATCCATAAAGTATCCGGCCATGGAGTCGGTAATCAGCGTTACCGGAACTCCAGCTCTTTTCAGCTCCCAGGTGGTCAGCCGCGCCCCCTGCAAAAGAGGGCGGGTCTCGTCCGCCAGGACGGCCACTTTCTTGCCCTGTTTATGCGCCGTGATGATAACGCCGAGGGCCGTGCCACTACCGGAAGTAGCCAGCGGGCCGGTATTACAGTGGGTCAATATCGTGGATTCGTCCTGAATCAGCTCCGCGCCGTAATCGCTGATACGCTCGGTAGCATCCGCTTCTTCCCGGTGAATCTTCACAGCCTCTTCCACCAGTGCCTTTTTTATCTCCGCGGGGTTGCTGTCTGAATCGGCGGCATCCTTCATACGCTCCAGGGCAAAGAAAAGATTACGCGCGGTGGGACGGGTGGCGGCTATGACATCGATAACGCTGTGGAGTTCTTTTATAAAATCATTGCCGGATTTCGATTTTATTTTCAAAGCGCCCAGGGCGACGGCATATGCGCCCGCTATCCCGATTGCCGGGGCCCCTCTGATTTTCAGGTCTTTTATAGCGGCGGCGACATCCTGGTAATCGTCTAGCTCCAGGTACACTTCTTCATTGGGGAGGAGGGTCTGGTCAATGAGCCTGACCTTATCACCGAGCCATTCGATTGGCAGAGTATCCATAAACTAACCTTTAACTCCTCGCTGTTATTCGATGCCTTGCCGTTTTTCCCACTGCTCTTTGGTTATCTCCATCAGCACGAAGGTATTGTCATTTCGCCGCAGTTGACTGTACGGTGTAAAGCCGCATTTTAAGAAGCATTTTTGCGCCCTCATATTCCAGTCAAGGGTCTTGAGATAAAGACGGTTGAGGTTAGTTATCTGAAAAGCGTAATCGACCAGTGTATTTATAACATCGGTGCCGTAACCCCTGTCCCAGTATTCCCGCTCGCCAATCATGATGCCGAGTTGCGCCTCGCCCTTGTTACCGTCGATGTCGTAACAGGTACAGTTGCCGATATGCCTGCCGTCGAGGGTTTCTACGGACAGGGGATAGCGACGGGGATTTTTCTTGCGTATCTCGTTAGAATAATCCAGAAGATAGACGGAAAAGGCCATGGAAAGCACCGGTGCCGCATCCAACCCCGCCAGCTCCGGGTCTGATTGCCATTTGTAGTCGTTGCGGACATCGGCAAGTTTTTTCTCACGGAGGCTGACCTTCCTCCCGAGAATGACATCACCGTTCAGCGGTTTGAAAACGGCTGTGGAACTGCTCTTTCTCAGTCTCATAGCTAAAGAAGGAAGAATATTTCTATATTCAATCTTCGTCTTCTTCGTCCTCCTCCTCACCGCTTTCCCATATCGGCTCGGTAAAATAGTCGATATACTCTTCCATTGCCTGAGCTGCGACCTGCTTGATTCTCTCCCCGGCTTCTACAGCCATTCTGGAAAGGTCGGCAAGGTCTATCTTCACTTCCAGCATATCGGAAAGAACCTTCAGGACAGCCATTGCCGCCATGGGATTAGGGACCCGGCTGGCGTAGACGGGGACCTCGCCCAGCAGGCAGATGCCGTCGAGATTTCTCTCTTTGGCCACACCCAGCAGGAGACCGTTGAGACCCGCAATTTGCAGATTGCTGGCCTGCTCCAGGTTGTACCTGCCCAGGTCGCCGGTAACGAGGTGGCTGGTACCCACTCCCCAGACTTTGGGCGGCTCGGTATGGTGGATGCGCGTCATGGCCGCGGCACAGGTATAAATCCTCTCGACCCCGAATCTCTGTCCGGCGTCCAGGATACAGTTGGCCAGTTCGTAGCCCTTGGCGGCGGGCTGGTCATCACCGATGAACAATATCAGGTCGTTGCCTTCTTCGTCATTTTTCCAGTAATAGAAGTCACTCTGGGGGAAGTTAGGCTCGTCCACCACATTGTCCCTGACGATTACACCGATGGGGTCGAAGAAATAAGAAGCTTCCAGGTATCCAAGCTCTTTGAAGGGGAGTTTGGCTTTCAGGTAGTTGGCGATAATCATGGCCACGTTGCCGATGCCGGGCCAAGCCGCCAGCATGTTGGGCGTACGTAGCTTGGGGCGGGCGGTTATTTTAATTACATTGCTCATCTTGGTTCACCTCACTTCTACTTCATCACCTCCGGATTCCCGCTTGAGTTTACCTCGTACTTGATACGGGGCGGGAATGACAACGGATTGATTCGTCGGGGTTTTAAACCGTTTGACTGGCAGTCAAATAGTATAAAACTTATGTAGAGTTATTGGATAGCATTACCTCTTTTTGATTTTTATTTCAGTTTTTTCCGCACTTCAATAACCGGAGACGGAAATGCCACTTTCTCAAACTCTTTTCTACCATTGGAAGTTTCAAGAAAGAGTTCATCAGCAATCTTATGAAGGCGACCAAGAAGCAGCTTCTGATTGTAAAGACAGGCTACAACATCCCCTGGGTCTATCCGGCCTTCTCTATCCCCATCTATATCTATGATAATAATATCACCTTCAAGAATTTCTGTTAAAAGGCTAATCCCTTGGACTTCGTAGCCTATACAATTCATCTTGCCGATTCTACTTCTGGCTATCGGGATATATTCTATAGGGTCATCTGGTTCGTCCGAACCGAAGTTACTTGAATCATAGACGGGTACGGAGATTGGCATGGCTACCCTGTAACGCTCCAGGATTTGTTCCGGTTGTTCGACCCTTCCCTCTGCTGGTTCTCCTTTTAATTGTTTATTTAACTCATTAAAAGACATTGATAATCCCTTGGCTAGTTTCTCAAGAGTGCGGCTTTTCATGTCCTGGAGTTTTCCTTTGCAGACGCGAGAAATGTAGGCTTCGGACAATCCAGCTTTTTTAGCTAGTGCAACATGTGACATACCTCGCTGTTGCAAAAGCTCTTTTATTATTAATCCCCAGTTCATCTCGTCTCACCTCCTCTACCCCTTGCTGGAAACGGAAAGCCCGTGGCAGTAGATGGGCGGGGTCTGCAAGGAGCCGCTTACCCATTTGAGCTCGCTGCCGATGGCGGCGATATCTTTGAGCGCTTTATAGATGTTGCCGGAGACCATCGTGTCCTTGACCCTGCCCGTTATTTCACCGTTTTCCACTTTAAAGCCCAGTAGCACGTTGCCGCTGAAATCGCCGCCGAGGACGTTGCCCTGCGAAGCCCCCATCAGGAATTCGATAACCAGTCCTTCCCTGATATCGGCAACCATCTCGTCGAAGGTGGTATCACCCGGCGCTATGGTTAAGGCGCTGGTGGCAGGGGAGGGTAAGCCGCCGCGACCCCTACTGCCGCTGCCGGTGCTCTTTTTACCGGCTAATGCGGCTGTCTGAAGGTCGTAGAGAAAGGACATCACCTTCCCGCCTTGTATCAGCGGGGTAAGCTGGCTGGCGACTCCCTCGTCGTCACAGGGTCGACTTCCTGGGCGGTAGCCGATGGTGGGGTCGTCGTAAACAGATAGCTTGCCGTCAAATACCATTTCTCCCAGCTTATTCCCCACCGGTGACGCCCCCTGCAGGACTGTCTTGCCGTTAAAGGCGGCGGCAAGGGGCATGATGAAAGCGCTCTCGACGCCGTTCGGCGTAAAGATTACCGGTAGCTGTTTGGTCGGTGCGACTGCCTGCTTTTTCGCCCTTTCAAGCTGCATTACTACCGTGCTGATTATTTTGTCGGTCTTCATTAGCGGATGGCAGGAGGAATCACCGTCACCGACGAAAAGCATGTCCGTCCCTTCTATCAGGCTGCCTTCTATTGCCAGGGTGAAAAAGCTCTTCCGGTAGTCGGCCTGACCGCCCTGCGAGTTGAGGATTTTTACCCTGGAAAAGCCGCGGCTTACCGAGCCCTCACAGATAATGCCCGGTGTGTGACCGGTAATAGCGGATATCATCTCTTCACCGAGTCCAATCATGTCCTTGATGGAGACGGAATTCACCGCATCATCATAAATATCGACGGCTGGGTAGTCCGTCAGCGTGGGGAACTGAAAGCCGGCCATGGTACCGAAGTCGGCAGTTTCCACGGCGTTACTCACCAGTTCTTTGCCGTCGCCTGTTTCCGTAGAGGTTGCGTAACCGGTCCTGCCGTTCTTTATGATACGCAGCGCTACGTTAGTCTGCTGCCGGGTCCCGAGCTGTTTCAGTCGGTTGGATTCAAATCGGACCTGGGTCTGCTCCGAGGAAACCTGAAAGACTTCAGCGGCCTCGGCCGATTTTTTAGCCTGTTCCAGGATGTGTTCCATTCAACTACCTCCGACCAGGCAGTGTTGTATACGGATATGCGGGCTGCCGGTGGATATGGGGAGGGGCATCTGCTCTCCTTTACCGCAACCGCCGACTTCTGTCCTGTCGAGGTCGTTACCGATTGCATCGATATTCTGGAGGGTATCGAAAACGTTGCCGGTAAGCACCACGGGCCGCAATGTCTCGGCGATTTTACCGTCTCTTATCATGTATGCTTCCCCGGCCGAGAAGGTGAACATCTCCATGCTGGTCATACCGCCGTAGAAGTTTTTAGCGTAAATACCTTCTTTAACGTCGGCTATCATTTCCTCGAAGGTCATTTCCCCGGGTTCAATGTACGTATTGGTCATGCGTACGATAGGCGGATGGCTGTAGTTGATAGCCCTGGCGTTGCCGGTGGGTTTTTCGTTCATTTTAGCGGCGGTCTCCCGCGAGTGCAGCCTGCCGACGAGTTCTCCCTCGCGTATCAGGTAGGTCTTCTGGGACGGGACGCCCTCGTCGTCATATTTA
>CAYYVO010000138.1:0-5874 GCA_964475175.1 uncultured Dehalococcoidaceae bacterium
ATTGTTACATAACCTTATATCTTCGACTCTTTTTTAAAGAAAAGCCGCAGTATCAGGCCGTTGATGATGAAGGAGAACAACGGCATCAGCATGATAAGCCAGATTAGATTATACGGTATCATAGCTTCCTTAATATGTCCTTAATCACGTGCTCTTTATCCTGGGGCACCAGGACTGAATAATCGGTCAGTTCCTGG
Organism: uncultured Dehalococcoidaceae bacterium; assembly: GCA_964475175.1. GTDB lineage: Bacteria > Chloroflexota > Dehalococcoidia > Dehalococcoidales > RBG-16-60-22 > CAYYVO01. Next base: position 198 of record CAYYVO010000138.1, read on the forward strand.
CCTATCGGCAGACCGGAGACGGGCATAATGCGGGTGGGAATACCCTCACCCTCGAAGCATTCCTTCCACATCTCGGCAATTGCCAGCGACTGCGCTTTTTTAACTTCTACCCACATTTTGTTAAACTAGATCCTTTTTTCTGTGTCATTCTTACTTAAAAAAAATTACGGCATCGCCAGCACGGCATCGCCCAGGTAGAACGGCCAGACGACGATACCCAGGATGATTTTCCACCATATCAGGTCGGCAAACCCGATTGTGAAAAGCCACCAGGCGAACCAGAAAGCACCGAAAAATCCACCCGAGTTCTTCATGTCGTTGTGCCCTCCTTTTTCTTCCATAGTTATCTTTTGACTTTCTCTTTATTTACCATTTCATCAAATTAATTTTGGTGACATCAATATCTTCAAGGCCGCGGTAGATGGCGAAGATAATCGCCAGCCCCACGGCTACCTCGGCGGCGGCCACCACAATAACGAAAATGGCGAAGACCTGGCCAGTGAGCATGACCGGCACCACGTAACGCGAGAAAGCCACCAGGCTGATGTTTACCGCATTGAGCATCAGCTCGATGCACATCAGGATAATCACGGCGTTGCGCTTGGTCAGCGCGCCGTAGAGGCCGATGCAGAACAGCACCGCCGAAAGTATCAGATAGTGCTCCAGTCCGATGGTCACTTTATTTCTCCCTCGCGATAACGATGGCGCCTATGATGGCAGCCAGTAACAACATAGCAGCGATTTCCACCGGCAGGATAAAGCCGCTCTCGCTAAAGAGCTTGGTAGCCAGCGGAACCGTGGTCGGCGCCAGCGGAGGGTCGGCGGCTATCTGCCACGAAGTCTTGGTTACCGTGTAAATCATAATCCCCAGCACCACTACCGCCACGATAAAGGCCGGGATTTTCAGTTTATTGGCCGGGCTGCCCTGCTGGACCTCCCGGGTCATCATAATGGCCAGGATAATCAGCACCGATATCGCCCCCACATACACCAGTATCTGTACCGCCGCCAGGAAATCGGCGCTGAGGGTAATATAGAGTCCTGCCACGGTAACGAAGCAGAGGATCAATGCCAGGGCGGCGCGGAAGACGTTGCGTATAAAAACAACGCCCAGGGCTGCGATCACGATTACAATCGCCATTATCCAGAATGCTGCCGCCAGTCCCATTATTTCCTCTTCTCCGTGATTTTATCTATAAGCAGTGTCTGCTCCGGTAATTTTTCGGCGATTTCAGGGTGGAAGTACCCACTGGCCGGTCTCTCCGGCGATTCAAGCAGAGCGTTGTCCGCCTGAACCAGGTCGCCGCGGCGGTACCGCGCCCGCTCGAAGGAGTAGCCCATGAACAGGGCGTCGTACGGGCAGGCCTCCACGCATAGGCCGCACTGGATGCAGTAGCCGGTATCCACCCGGTATGTCTCCACCTCGTACTTGTTATCGACCGTGTTGGTGCTGGTGATGATTTCGATAGCGCCCTGGGGGCAGGTCTTGGCGCAGGTAGCGCATCCGGTACACTTTTCGCGACTCCAGATAAGCTCGTTGCCGCGTATCCGGCGCGATACGTTCAGCCTCTGCTCCGGGAACTGATTGACCGTCGGGTGACGCAGCAGGTGGCGTATCGTCACCACCATGCCTTTTATCAGACCCAGTCCGAAACGTTCAAACTTCAACTCTGCCCCATCCTAGCTTGAAAAATAGTTTTGACCACACCACTATGAGTATTACCATGATGGCAATGTTGACGATTATCAATACCCAAGGCAAGGCATCCGGCCAGACCAGCACCTGTATCGCCGTGATAAACAGGTTTATCAGCGCCAGCGGGAAGAGGAACTTCCAGGCGAAAGCCATGAGCTGGTCGATGCGCACGCGCGGGAATGTCGTCCTCGTCCAGACCATGACGAAGAAGACGATGAGCACCTTGATAAGGAACCACAGCCACGGCGGCAGCCAGGGGCCTTTCCAGCCGCTCAGGAACAAGGTGGTGATAATGGCGGAAATCGCAATAGCTTCGGCGTATTCCACCAGATAGAACATGGCGAACTTCATGCCGGAATACTCGGTATGGAAACCGGCGACAAGCTCCTGGTCGGCCTCCATAAGGTCGAAGGGGCTGCGGTTGATTTCCGCACAGCCGGCCGCGAAGAAAATAAGGAAGCCCAGCGGCTGCAGTAAAATAAACGGTATATCCTGGGCAACAACTATCTGATTCAAGGATAACGAACCGGCTACCAGCACCACGCCGACAACAGCCAGCACCAGCGGCATCTCGTAGCTGACCACGGCGGCGACATTACGCATGGCGCCCAGCAGGGAATACTTGTTGCTGGAGCCCCACCCCGCCATGAAAACACCCACGGTGGCCACGGAACTGATAGCTAAGATATACAGGATGCCTATATTAAGGTCGGCCAGCAGCGCCCCGTTCTGGAAAGGTATCACGGCAAAAATCATCAATACCGGCGAAAAAGCAATCACCGGCGCCAGCCAGTGCACTATCTTATCGGCTTTATCGGGCACCAGGTTCTCTTTCAACAAAACTTTGATTGCATCGGCCACCGGCTGAAGAAGTCCGCAGGGGCCGACGCGGTTGGGACCGAGGCGTGATTGCATGCGGCCAAGGCCTCTCCGCTCAATGTAGATGGCGCCCATGACCATAATCAGGACGAAAACGATGAGCACCACGGTAAAGAACAGCCAGTGCCACCAGTAACCGCCCGGCCAATCCGCCGATACGGCTTGCGTTACGGCATAGGTAATCTGCACTATCTATCAACCTCGCCCATTGTAATATCTATGCTTCCGAATATCGCAATAAGGTCGGCCACCTTCCAGCCTTTCACCATTTCGCGGAGTGCTGTCAGGTTTATCAGGCTGGTAGGGCGGATATGGCATCGGTAGGGGGCGATAGAGCCGTCCGAAACCAGGTAAAATCCCAACTCTCCCTTGGGCGCTTCGAGGCGTCCGTAAGCCTCTCCTTTGGGAGGGCGGATTAGGTGGGGGACATCTGCCCTGGCGGGACCGTCGGGTATGTCTTTAATTGCCTGCTTGATAATACGTATGCTCTGACGCATTTCCTCGATGCGTACACGGTAGCGGTCGTAGCTGTCACCGTTCTCGCCGACCGGTATGTCGAATTCGAAGCGGTCGTAAATAGAATAGGGGTCGGCTTTACGTAAATCCCAGTTGACACCACTCGCCCTGGCCACCGGACCGGTGATGCCGCAGTTTATAGCCGTTTCCCGGCTTAACACGCCGACGCCCTTGGTACGCGCCAGCAGTATTTCGTTTTGCTTGAGCAGGTTTTCCCATTCTTCAATCATCTTGGGCATGGTGCCCATGAATTTCTTGAGTGCCGGCAGAAATTCATCGGGGATGTCCTGGCTGACCCCGCCGAATCTCATGTAGTTGTAGGTAAGGCGCTGGCCGCAGACCATATCAAAGAGGTCCAGTATCTTTTCCCTCTCGCGGAACATGTACATGAAAGGGGTGAAAAAGGCGCCACAGTCGCTTATAAAAGAACCGACGGCAATACAATGGTTGGCCAGCCGCTGCAGCTCCACGATGATAACACGGATGTACTCGGCCCGTTCCGGTATTTTTATCCCCGCCAGCTTCTCCACCGCCAGGCAGTAGGCCAGGTTATTGCTCATCGGCGAAATATAGTCCAGCCGGTCGGTCAGGGGTATGAAACCGGTATACGTCCTTTCCTCGGCCAGTTTCTCGATGCCGCGGTGAAGGTAACCGACCACCGGTTCGATATCCAGGATAACCTCACCGTCCAGCGTCGCCCGCATGCGGTAGACGCCATGCGTGCTCGGGTGTACCGGCCCGAAATTAAGCACGAACGGTTCAGTTTTGAGGGTCATCATCTCGGTGGTCGTCACTGGTTAAAATCCTTTCGCAGGCGATGTCCCTGGAATCCTTCCCAGAGGAATATGCGTTTCAAATTCGGGTGCCCTTCGAATGTTATACCCATGAGGTCGTAAATTTCGCGCTCCTGGAAATCGGCTGTCTGCCATAACCCGATTACTGAAGGTACAGAAGGTTTTTCGCGGTCATAGCAGCGCGTCTTGATAACTACGGTATGATTGTGCTTCAGCGAGGTCATCTGATAAACGACCTCGAAATAGCTGTAGTAATCGACAGCTGTTATATAATTGAGAAATTCGAAATCGAGGCCATCGGTATCCTTGAGATATCCGGTCACCTTGAGCAGGGAATTAGCCTTTATCACCAGACTGTCCGGTCCGGTTTCTACGATGCAGCCCGGGAGTTTCTCTTCAATCCGGGCGGCTATGTCTTTCACAGGAAGGGCTACGGTCATCCCTGTTTACCTTTCTGTAAAAATTCCGGCAGGTCTGGTAATACTGGCGTCCTGTTTATCTTCTTATGCAGCATCTGTATAGCATAAATTAATGCTTCGGGGCGGGGTGGGCAACCCGGTACATAAACGTCAACCGGGATAATCTTGTTGTACCCTGGCACCACGTTATACGACGAGCGAAAGATACCGCCGCTCACACCGCAGGCGCCCATGGCGATAACCCATTTAGGTTCGGGCATCTGGTTATATATCCTCCGGACGACTGGCGCCATCTTCCAGGTAAGCGTACCGGCGGTAATCATCAGGTCGGCCTGGCGGGGTGAGGCGCGCATGATATCCATACCAAAGCGCGAGAGGTCAAAACGAGGTCCCATGGTGGCGATATACTCGAAAGCGCAGCAGGCGGGGAAGCATATGGCCGCCCAGAGTGAGGAACGGCGCGCCCAGTTTAATATAGCATCCACCGAGGTTAGCATGATATTGCGCTTCAGCTCTCCTTCGAGCCACTCATCGGGGTCGTCGATGGTTTCCTGAGAGCCGGCCTTGACCTCTTCGATTACCTGACCTTCGTAGCGGTCAAGTTCGGAGGAGGAGTATATATACTCTCTATCGCTGCTTATTTCCATTCAAGGACCTTCTTCTTCCAGGCGTACAGATAGCCGATAAACACTATAAACACAAGGATTAATACAACATAAAGGCTGAAAACACCCAGCTGCCTGAGATGCACCGCCCAGGGATAGAGGAAAATAACCAGAACATCGAGGGCTAAAAAGATAAGGGCATAGAAGTAATAGTGGAAGTTGAACTGAACCCAGGTCCTCCCGATGGTCTCCATACCGCATTCGAAGATGGAATTTTTAATAGGGTTGGGATTGCTGGGGACGATTTTTAGATATTTCAGGACAATGGGTATAACAACCATTAATAGTGAGAAAAGAACAACGATAACAAAAAACAGCCCGATTAATCCGTAATTAGCTAGCAACGGTTCCCCTGACTAGTTGTAATGTTCATTTGTTGTTAGCGTGCCTGTAGTACAAGATGTATTTATACAGGGATTTTTGACACTGGGGTAGTATACCATACCTATTTTAAAAAAATCAACACTAGAAATACAAGAAAAATATGTGTCTCAATTCCTGTACCCTCTTCAAAGTAGGAAAAGATATTTTTAAATGGGGAAGAGGGATTAATTGTAACTTTAGTTACAAAAAGGATATAATAACATTATTGTCAACAGGTTAAAGTTATGGTAAAATGGAAACAATAATAAATATTATGTGAGGTAATGCACAGCTATTCATAGTATTACTGTACCATGCCATGCCATATAAGTCAATGGTAAAGCC
>CAYYVO010000139.1:0-5873 GCA_964475175.1 uncultured Dehalococcoidaceae bacterium
ATCTTGGGGTGGGTGAACTTCTGCCAGAGTTTCATGGCGAATAAAAAGCCGGACGGCACCCGGCGCGCCCAGTTATAGACGTAGCCGGGGTTGGGGGGTCTATAGAACGAGCTGTTAATCTCCACGGTGTTGAAAAACTGGCTGTAATACTCCAGCTCGTTTATCTTACCGGGGGGATAGAAATATCCCTTCCAGGTGCCCTCGCCTTTAGGGTAAGACCACCCCGACGTGCCGATGTATATCTGTGTAGCTTCTACCATTTCCCGATATTAAACGCTGTCGATGACCTTTTTCAGCTTTGCTTCCACCTCGACGGCGATTGGTCCCAGCTTTTCATTTTCCACCATGTTCATGGCGACTGTAGGCACAATTGCCGATATATAAGTTTCTCCATTGTCTTCGTAAGCAATCACGTTACACGGTAATAGCAGCCCTATGTCTTTTTCAGCCTGGAGCGCCTGGTAAGCAAAGGGCGGATTACACGTCCCCAGGATTATGTACCTGTCGAATTCCACGTCGAGTTTCTTCTTGAGGGTCGCTTTAACATCTATCTCCGTGAGTATGCCGAAGCCTTCTTTCGGCAGCTCCTCCCTCAGCTTTAGGAGCGCCTCCTCGAAAGGCAGGTCGATTTTTCTTTTATATCCGTATTCGATTTAGCACCTCCCGGCGAACCCCGTCTACGACTATCTTTTTCATCATTTACCGGATATATACAGGAGACGTACCTGTCTCATGAATTCCAAGGGATTAATCGACGTCAGTTCATGGGTAGGGGGAGAGGGCACAAAACCGCTGTAGATACCCTTGTGCGTAAAACCGGCTTTCTCGAAGAGGGCAATTAATTCATGGGGACTCCAGAGGCGAAGTTCCAGGTTCACCTTTTTTACCTCCTCATAGCCGCCGTCTTTTTTCTTGAGGTAAGTCCAGGTAGTGATGTTCTTCGATTGTTTGATATCGTACGCGTTTTCCTCCAATACCCGGTAATCGCCAATGACGCGATGAGCGTTCACGGCATAATGCTGCATGAGCCAGTCCCGGTTGATTATGTCAACGGCGAAAAATCCCCCCGGTTTTACCAGCCTCCCGCACTGTTTCAAAATATCCTCTTCGGTAGCCTCGTCATAAAAACCCAACGACGTCCACAGGCATATGATACCGTCGAAAGGCTCCTCACCGGCAAGGAGCTCGGCTATATTCCGCATGTCTGCCACCCGGAAACTCACTTTATCATCTAGTTTCGCCTCAACCGCCCTTTCTTTAGCTACTTTAACGTACAGGGGTGATAAATCCGTTCCCACTACCTGTACGCCGTGCCTCGCGCATTCAACGGAGTGCCGGCCGATACCGCAGTTCATATCGAGTATGCGGTCGGCTTTAAAGCCGTTTTCCTTAATCCTTTCCAGAAGATAATCCACTTCAGCGGGGGCGATTTCCAGATTGAAATAATTGAGGAATATTTCAGGGTCCTTTAGAAATAACTCTTCCGTCCAGTGCGACATTTCCCCATCCTCCCCGGCATGCTTTAAGACAATTATACTCCAATAAACAAAGCGAATACCATAAATAAAAGGAACCACCGGGCGGTATTTTACCGCCGCGATGGCTCCCTAAAGTTCTTACTTGGGTTATATCTGTTATTCGGCCGGCAGCAGCGGTGTATACACGCCAGCCTTGAGAATGGCGAACCGTAATGCCAGCCCGCCGATAATTTCGCTTACTACGGCTGTAATCAACAGTCCGGAGGAAGCTTCGCCGGAAAAGTATGTAGTTATGGAAATGGCTATCGGTATCACAATACCGAACAGGAAAACGCCAATCCAGAACAGCGGCGCCAGGCTACCTCCGATGAGTCTTTTAATGGCATCCTTTGCAGCCGTGCTGCTGTAGGTCGTGTTCCAGATGTACACGCCTATGATAACAGCCAGAGCAATCAGCACCACGCGGATAACGTTCTCCAGCGCTATCAGCTGGGCATGGTCACCGGCAAGCATTATCGCCAGAAGTATGGCCAGTCCACCGGTAAGGCCGCAGGTAACGAAGAGTATCGGTACTATGGCCGAGGTCCAGATTTTTATAGCACTGACATAGCTTACGGCAAAACCGGTGTAGATTGACTGGGCAAAAGCGAAAATCGCGGCCAGGACAGTAAACGTGGTGATGGCAGCGGTTGCCCCCGGGGCCCACTGTGACAGGATAAGCTGGATAGTCGTCAGTCCGATGAACAGCATGATGAAGATAAAGCCGCGGGCAATCCAGGAAGTTCCCGGCTTCATGAACATCCGCCAGAACCGGAGGGGCTTGCTGAGGTGCACCATATACGATATACCCATGCTCAGTGCGAGCAGCCAGGCAATGAATTGACCCAGCAGGCTGTCGAAATATGAAGCAGCCATATAAAGCCCGCCGCTGATACCCCCCAGGAAGAAGGCAAAGGCAATAAAGTTACCCCGCCCGTCTATCCAGTCTTTCTGTTGAGTGTACTTCACCATGAAATCGTAGGGTTTCATCTGTATCATTTTCTTATGCCTCCCCGTAAAGTACTTGGTTAGTCAATGTAGTATATCGATGGGTCCGTGTTAAACTCAGAATGAAACGGATGCCCGTGCTTTTCTTTGATTACCCGGTTGATTTCGCTATTGGGGTCATCCAAGTCACCGAAGTGTATTGCCTTGGTGGGGCAACTGATAACACAGGCCGGCGTTGCTTCTCGGTCAACACCGGGCGTCAGTCCCAGTGCCATACCGGAATCGATTCTCTCTTTGCAGAAGACACACTTCTGTACGATACCCGGCTGGTGAGGGTAGAGCTCTTTTCCTATTTTCTCATGTTCGGTCAGTTCCTGACCCGGGAAATACTGCGCATTGCCGTCTTCGTACATCGAGCGCATCTGGTAGGGACAGGCGACCATGCAATAACGGCAGCCCACGCACTTGTCCTCGTCTACCCAAACGATGCCGTCTTCACGCTGCTGGGTTGCCCCGGTGGGACATACTTTGACGCAGGCCGGGTCGGCACACTGATTGCAGCGGACGTTGTAGATGAGCTTGGTGACCGTCGGGTATTTGCCGGTTTCTCCTATCAGCACCCTGTTCCAGAAAATCTCGGGCGGCAGGAAGTGCTCTGCCTTACAGGCGAGGACACATTCGTAACAGCCAACGCATCTCTTGAGTTCTATTGCCATTCCCCATCTCATAGCTTGTCACCTCCTGCTCCGTCAAATTCTATTCTGTGGTCAATCTTATAGACCTTGACGGTAGCCGCCGTCTCCTGGCTCCAGGATACCGGGCAGGCATGCTTAAAGTCCGACTCCAGTAGAATATTGAAGTTGGTACCCTTGCCGTAGGCAATTGGCGCACCTTTAGCCCAGGCGCCGGAACAGGCGGATATGGCCACCGTCTGGGGGTGCTGGCCCTGCATTGTCTTCAGGGTACCGGTAGTCTTCCGCCCGTAGGGCGACTCAAGGCAGATAAGGTCGCCGTCTTTGAGTCCCTTTTTATTAGCTGTATCCGTGTTCATGGTGATGTTATAGGTGTAGGGATTAAGCTTACTGACCTCGTCGAGCCAGGGCATTTCCATAGTGTAAGTGCCGTTGTGCAGGATATCTCGGTAGGAGAAGCTATACAGGTCATACTCATCGGAAATTTCCTTGCCTACCTGCGGGGAGAAATAACTGATGAGAGGAGTAAACTGCTCCCAATCGAGCTCAATTCCTGCCTTCTCGGCATTCTTCATGACGTCTTCCTTGAGCTCGGCAATGTGCTCCATGTAGATAGGTACTCTGACATCAACGTACCAGCGCCAGTAAGCCTCCTTGGGTTTCTTAGTCCAGTTAACCGAGCCGTTCTCCGAGACGTACTCCAGGCCGTGTTCATCGCCGAAGTAGAATTTCAAGGCGCGGTCCGTCATCTCGGCATAGGTAATCTTCTCATCAGGCTTTATCAGCTGGACTACCTTCTTCGGGTCGATATCACCCAGATGCCTGATGCTGTCTATGTCGCCCCCAATCAGCGCCTCGCCGCCGAAGCTGGTGAAATAGACATTGTAGTAGTTGTTCATCTCGCCTCTCATGCCCAGCCTGTCAGCCAGGTCCCAGAGGACCTCCAGCTTGTTCCGCCGCTCGTAGGCCGGTTGAACCACAGGCTGGCGTATCGGGAAGTTCCAGCCTTCCATGCCTATCGGGTGGTTGAAGAAGGGGCCATGCGTTCCGAAAAGACAGTAAGCTTCCAGGGGGTGGCAATCAGGGAGAACGATATCAGTAAAGCCTTCACAGAACTCGTTGGGCAGGATATTAAAGGACACGGTGAACGGTATTTTCCCCCAGAATTCCGCAGCTATTTCACGACTCTGGGTGCTGCGAATCATATTAGCACCGAAAATCATCGCCATCTCTATCTCGTAGGGGCGCCCCAGCTTATCCCAGTATTTATCGAAGTCCGAAGTCACCGGGTGGGGAGAGAACGAGGCCGTTGGTGTCAGCTCTTTCATGAGATAAGTATAGGGAACCTGGGACTCTTCTATCGGCCAGGGCCTGTGCTCCATGAAGGTACCGGCCGTAAGCATACCGTCTTTACAGGGGTAAGGCGTAACTCTGAACCGGCCCGTATCCGGGTACCCTTCGATGTAGGCCGGCCAGCCAAGAGTCCCGCCGGGGACATCCATGGCACCGACAATACCATTGAGCAGGCACATAGCGCAATAGCTCTGGGCCGAATTGGTGTGTCCCTGTCCGCCGCGGAACATGATGGCGGCTACCGGCCGGAAGGGAAGCTTCTCCCCTTCGATTTCAATGGTGGCCCCTATCATCGCCGCATCGATCCACTCTTTAGCGATACGTCGGACAGTCGCTGCCGGCACGGTACTTTCTTTTTCCGCTTGCTCCGGCGTGTATTGCTTGACATGGTCCTTGATAAGCTGGAACGACGGGTGGCATTTGACACCGTTTACCTCGTATTCGCCGAGGATGGCATAATCGCCGATGGAGGGGTCGTTGAAGACCTTGGCTTTGTTGTCTTTGGCATCCCAAACGAGTGGTTTGTTGGTCTCTTTATCCCGAACATATTTTTCGTCCGGCCCGATGAGGTAAGGACCATTGGTCTTCATTTTGATGAATTCGACATCGTAAACATCCATTTCGTTAAGGATGATATTGACCATCGCCATGGCGACGATGCCATCCGTCCCCGGCAGTATGGGAACCCACTCGGTGGCCTTGCCCCCGCCGAAGTTGCAGATGGGGTCGAAGACAACATTTTTCATACCCCGTGACCGGGCATCTGCCGCGAGCCTCATGTTGAAGCCCATGGAATGTCCCGAGCCGGTTCCTTTGTTGGAACCCATTTGAATGGCGTAGTTGCAGTACTTGAAGTCGGGCACGATAGACCACGAGGCATGGTAGAGGCCGGCGCCCATGTGGGAGCCGCTGCCGCAGTGAAGGCCGGCGCCGCCGACGTACCAGTTCTTGGTGCCGAAGACAGCCCCGAAAACGCCGAAGCCTAGGGGCAGGTCCGGACCGCTGCCCGGCCCGGGCGTGCCGCCGTGAAGGAGCTTATGAGGATTCTCAGCACGGATCTTCTTAAGTTTTACAGCAATTTCATCAAGGGCTTCGTCCCAGGAAATCCGCTCCCACTTGGGGTCTTCAAAAAGTCCTTTCTTCGGGTTGGTCCTTCTCAAGGGGTAATTGTAACGATTGGGATCGTAGAGGGCCTGTATCATGGCCTCGCCCTTGGCGCATATACCACCTCTTGGACCGAAGTCGCTATCGGGGTCGCCTTCGATTTTCACGATGACACCGTTAACGCGACGTGCACGTATAGTACACTGACCATAGCAACCACCACAGGTGGTATAAACAAAGGTATCGTCCCAGATTTCCG
>CAYYVO010000140.1:0-2998 GCA_964475175.1 uncultured Dehalococcoidaceae bacterium
GTATTATTTACTATATATACTAATCTAACGGTTCTTTTTCGGGAGGGACAAAATATGCAGGAAGATATTCTGGGAAAAGTCGCTGTAGATTTACTGTCAGTGCCACCCCTGATTTTCAGGTTCATGCGGAGGAAACTGAAAAGGACAACTCTTGCCGATATCGATACCGATATCAAGCTCACCCATTTCGAAATCATGATGGTACTCAAGGAAGAAGGCGTCCTGCACCCGGCTGAAATCGGCGAGAAATTACAGATTGCCAAAGCACAGATGACTTACCTGATAGATAAGCTGGTAGACCTGGACCTGGTGAAAAGGGATACGGATTCCGATGACAGACGCACATTGAATATCGCCCTCACGGAGAAAGGAAGAACTTTGCTGGAAGAGCATGAAACCTGCTTAATAAACGCCGTGAGAGAAATTATGTCCTCCCTTAACGATAAAGAACTGCAAGCATTATCAGATTCACTGAGAAATCTAAGAGATACATTATTTAAGCTGCAATAGTCCCGCTGTATTTATTGTTAAAGCCGTGTTTTTCTATAAGGATGTATTATTAACCGCAAGCAAAAAATGCAAGACAGAAATCATAATGTACTGGACACCGACCGCATCGGGTGGCTGCTGGTAAAGCTAACCACTCCGGCGTTTTTAGGCATGTTCGTCCAGACCCTCTATAACGTTGTAAACACAATTTTCGTCGGTCAGTTCGTTGGCCCGCTCGGTATTGCCGGCCTTTCCATCGCCTTTCCCCTGCAAATGCTCGCCATGGGGCTCGGGATGATGGTAGGTATGGGCGGGGCTTCGTTGATTTCCAGATTACTGGGAGCCGGAGATATAGCCAGGGCCGAACGTACCATCGGAAACGGTATTACTATCAGTATAATACTTTCAGTACTGGTTATTATCATCGTCGTACCGTTCGTAGATTTCTGGCTCAGGCTCATTGGAGCCTCAGATGCGGTCCTTCCTTTCGCCCGGGAATACCTGGTTATTATCATCAGCGGTACAGTCTTTAGCACCTTCGCCATGGCGCTCCTCAGCTTTGCGCGGGCCGAGGGTAATGCCCGGGTAGGCATGACCGCGATGATAATCGGGGCTATACTCAGTATCATACTCAGCGCTGTATTTATCATACCGCTGAAAATGGGTGTGCCGGGAGCCGCCCTGGCAACGATAATATCGCAGTTCGTCTCGATGATATATCTGTTCAGCTACTATTTGAGCGGCAGCAGCTACCTGAAAATCCGCCTCAGTAACCTCGTCCCTGATATAAATATACTCAAACCCATGTTTGCCATAGGCATAGCCGGATTCGTACAGACGGTAGCCGGCAGCCTGTCAGCAATGATATTGATAAGAATGGTTATCTCTTACGGCGGAGACTATGCCCTTTCGGCCTTCGGCATTATCCAGCGTATCATGATGTTCGCGCTGATGCCGGGCATGGTTATCGGTCAGGGTGTACAGCCGATACTCGGTTTCAATTACGGGGCCAAGCGCTACAGCCTGGCATTGAAAGCGATGGCGATGGCCGCCATCACCTCTACATCATTAAGCACAATAGCGTTCTTCGTGCTGTATTTCATCCCGGAACCGCTGATAAGAATATTCAGCAGTGACCCTGAGCTTATTGCCACCGGCGCTTATGCTGCCAAACGGATATTCCTGGTAATGCCTATCATGGGGTTCGTAATGATGAGCACACAGATATTTCAGGCAATAGGCAAGGCGATGCAGGCATTCATCACCGCCCTTGTGCGGCCGATTGTTTTTCTGATACCGCTGGTACTGATATTGTCACACTTCTTCCAGCTTGATGGCGTGTGGTTCTCGTTCCCGGCCGCTGATTCGCTGACATTCGTACTGGTTATCATGCTGGTTATACCTATCATCCGCCAGTTTCAAAAAGCGGCTGCCGATGAACAACAAGGGAGCACAGTTCCGATAACGCCGGGATAATTACCTGGTACCACGAAAACAAGGGGTAATTAATCGATATGAGAGAGGCCCAATGAGACCACCAGATAATCAACGGATGAATTTGCTGGACGACGACCGTATCGGCCGGCTGCTGTTAAAACTAACCCTCCCGGCATTTTTCGGCATGTTCGTCATGACGCTGTACAACGTGGTGGATACTATATTTATCGGCCAGTATGTCGGCCCGCTCGGTATTGCCGGTCTTTCTATCGTGTTTCCCATCCAGATGCTTTCCATGGGCATCGGGCAGATGATGGGCATGGGCGGGGCTTCGCTTATCTCCAGATTAATCGGCGGTAATAATATACCCCGGGCGGAGCATGCCCTCGGTAACGCCTTTAGCGGCACCATCATTCTTTCCGCTATCGTAATGATAGTAGGCCTTTCCGCTCCCGATTTCTGGCTGAGGCTGATGGGCGCTTCCGACACGATTCTCCCCTATGCCAAGGACTACTTTACTATTATCCTTTACGGCATGTTTTTCATGACCTTTGCCATGTCCATGAATACCCTGATAAGGGCCGAAGGCAACGCCCGCGTACCGATGATAGGGATGATTATCGGCGCCGGCTCCAATATCGTTCTGGATGCCATCTTCATCATTTCCCTGGAAATGGGCGTGCAGGGCGCCGCTCTGGCCACAGTGATTGCCCAGTTTATCTCTACCCTCTATTTCCTCAGCTATCATCTTACCGGCAAGAGCTTCCTCAAACTCCATGCTAGGAACCTGATAATTCGATGGCACATAATGAAGGATATCCTGGCTATAGGTATTTCCGCCCTGGCTATGGTAGTAGCCGGCAGCATAGCCTCTATTTTTGTTAACAGGCTGCTCGTTTTCTACGGCGGAGACCTGCATATAGCCGCCTTCGGCGTTCTTCACCGCATCATGATGTTCGCCCTGATGCCGGGCATGGTCATCGGGCAGGGACTCCAGCCGATACTCGGTTTCAACTACGGAGCCGGGCGCTATGACCGGGCCTTAAAGACAATACGAATAGCCGTTATCTAC
>CAYYVO010000140.1:3008-5870 GCA_964475175.1 uncultured Dehalococcoidaceae bacterium
TTATCTACGCATCGGCCTGCAGTATGGTAGCATTTATCGTCCTCTATTTCTATCCTGAGCCGTTCCTGCATATTTTTACCAATGACCTTGAGCTTATAGATGTGAGCGTATATGCCGCCAAGCGCCTCTTCCTCATCCTGCCTTTGATAGGCTTTATGATGGTCGGCTCCATTATCTTCCAGTCAATCGGCAAGGTCATTCAGGCAATTGTAACGTCTCTGGCAAGGTCGGCCCTGTTTCTCCTCCCCACCGTCCTCATATTCCCGCGCCTCTGGGGTATAGACGGGGTGTGGTGGGCATTTCCGATTACCGATGTGCTTACGCTACTTTTAACCGTGGCGCTGCTGGTACCTCAACTGAACGATTTCGTCAGAAAGAGCAAACTGCCGTCTCCGGAACCGCCAGGTTTCAACCTGCCCCCGCCGCCGATGAAACTGGGATAAACAGCAATCCACCGCTAACCCCTCTGCCCAACCAGAGCAGTTCCATGCTATAATAAGGCACTCCATCCGGAGGTAGGCATCATGGCAAGTGCTTTAGAATGGCTGCTGGAGTCCGCGGATATCGGCGTAAGGTATCTTGCCCTGTGCGACCTGGTAAAAGCGGATGCCAGTGAACTGGATACTGCTAAAAAAAGGGCTCATACCAGCGGCCCGATTGCTGCCGTCCTATCGAAGATGGATAAGGAAGGTTTTTGGGCAAGGCCGGGGGCTGGATATTTCCCTATGTACACAGGCACCGTGTGGGCCATGATTTTACTCGCGCAGCTTGGTGCTACTATAGACATGGATGAACGTATTGCGACCGCCTGCGCTTATATTCTCGACCATAGCCTGACAAAACATGGACAATTTACTGCGAACGGGTTGCCTTCAGGAACCCTGGATTGTCTGCAGGGCAATCTTTGTTACTCTCTTCTTGATCTTGGCTGTACCGATCCGCGGCTGGACAAAGCTTACGAATATATGGCGCGGAGTGTTACCGGAGACGGCATTGCCCCGATGACTGACAGAGCGGCGCCGCTACGTTATTACTCCACGAATAAATGCGGGCCGGTCTTCGCCTGCAGCGGAACCTATAAAAAGCCCTGCGCCTGGGGAGCGGTGAAAGTAATGCTCGCGTTCAGTAAGCTACCCGTGGAGAAAAGGACACCCCTTATTAATAATTCCATAAAAACGGGGATCGACTTTCTTTTCAGCAAGGACCCGGCCAAGGCCGACTACCCCATCGGCTACAGCCCAAAGCCGAGCGGCAAGCCGAGCGGGAACTGGTGGAAATTCGGCTTCCCCAATTTTATGGTTTCCGATATCCTGCACAACACTGAAGCGCTGGTAGGACTGGGCTACGGCAACGACCCCCGCCTGGCTAACGCTATAAAGTTAATCCGTGATAAGCAGGACAGTCAGGGACGCTGGCTTATGGAGTACGACTATACCGGCAAAACATGGGGAGACTTTGGCCCCAAAAAGCAGCCGAATAAATGGGTCACTCTACGCGCCCTGCGCGTGTTGAATGCTGTTGAATAAACGAGGGTGTCTTTCTACCTCACCACCTGTGCCCCCTCCTGACGAGTCTTGCAGCAGGAGAAAGGGAATACTATTATGGTAAATCACCCCCCCCTTATTAAAGGAGGGGACGGTTTTATTTAGTGATTGTCTATTCTCCTTTTAGGATGGGGAGGGGAAGATAAAGAAAGGCAAGACAAAGATACCGCGAGGTCGGCAAAATGGGAAAAGATAAGTAAGAATAAAAACCCAAAGCCCTGTTGAGGTGGCAAATATAGACCATTGCTACAGAGGAACTTAACATATAATTTGACTCAATCCCCTATTAATACTATAGTTAGTATCTGACGACAGGAGAAATAAATAGGGTGGAGAAAATACCGTTTTTAGACGAATACTATCGCCTCTGGCTGCTGCTGGCTGAAGCAAGGTCGGCGGTATTCAAGGCCAGGCACAAGAAATTCGGGCAATATCTACATCCCAACCAGGCGGCGGCCCTGGTGGTGGTGTGGGCGTACGACGGCCAGGCAACACCGGCGACACTGTCACGCTATCTTTTCCTGGAACCTCACTCGGTGTCCGAGCTTGTTATCAGGATGGAAAAGAAGGGAATGGTAACTAAAAGCAAAGATAAAAAGAAAGGCAATATAGTCAGAATCGCCATGACGGAAACGGGACGCGAAATCTGCTCCCGGATAGTACAGACGGACTTCATCCGCCGCATCATGTCCTCACTGTCTGCCGAAGAGCGGGAGCAGTTGCGTTCGGGTTTAACCAAACTCCTGACCCAGGCTACGAAAGAAATCGGTATGGAAGGCGAAATACCGCTCCTGCCCGAGCCCTAGGGACTCACTTATACTAAAACTGTGTGCCGCGAAAGGCTCAGTCCTCTAAGTCCAGCCCCCACTTTTTAAACAGCTCTTTATAGAAATCGGGGCGGGGGAAATCGGGTCTCAACAGCAGGTGTGACCAGTCGTCCGCGTTCCGCTTCATCTCGGCGGAACGCTTGAGCCCTTCCACCAGCCCCGGAAGTTTCTCCTTCGGCACGGAGAAGATTATTTCGTCATCTCCGGCAAACGCCCGCGCGTATTCGCCGGGGTCGGGCAGGGTAATGCGGTACTCGCCGGTTTCTATCACCGGCACGACGGAGTAGACACAGGAATCGATGGGGTCGAACTCGGACTTCACCAGGGTCTTGTCCTGAAACTTCGGCACGCCGATCATTTCCCTCAGTTGCGCGGTGTTGGAATAAACCAGCACCATGTCCGGCTCGAAATTAGCCGACCTCAACGGCCCGGTCACCGCCCTGGCGGCCAGCGAGCACTCGTCCGCCCGGGACCTGACGCAGATCATCGAG
>CAYYVO010000141.1:0-5809 GCA_964475175.1 uncultured Dehalococcoidaceae bacterium
ACCAATATGAGATAAACCAACTGGCTAAAGAAGAGTCCTGGCGGATGTTCCGCATTATCGGCGAGCTTGTGGAAGGCTTCGACAGCCTGGCCGATATCGAACCGGCCGTAACGATATACGGTTCCGCACGAACCAAGCCGAAAGACACGCTCTATGAGCAGACCGATGAAATAGCGTACCTGCTCGGGAAGTCAGGCTTTTCCATCATGACCGGGGGCGGGCCGGGCATCATGGAGGCGGCCAACAAGGGCGCCCACCGGGCGGGAGTGAAGTCCATAGGACTTAACATTAAGCTGCCGGTGGAACAGGCCTGCAACAATTACGCCAACAGGTCGATTATATTTCACCACTTCTTCGTTCGCAAGGTAATGCTGGTGAAATATGCCTGCGCCTTCGTCATTATGCCCGGCGGGCTGGGCACCCTGGACGAGCTCACCGAGGTGCTGACACTGATACAAACTCAGAAAATTAAGCCTTTCCCCGTAATACTGTTTTCCAGCGAATACTGGGGCGGCCTCCTGGACTGGCTGAAGGGGACGTTGCTTGCCCACGGCACCATTTCCCCGGAGGATTTCGACCTGCTGCGTATCTTCGATTCGCCCCGGGAAGTCTTTGAAGCCGTGGATAAGTGGTATAACAATCACATAGTTTTAGGCAGGAAAGCGCTGCAGGGATAAAGCCATCGCAACTCTATAATTCAGTATTTGGTATATTTCAGTAGCTTATTAGATTTATCCTATTGTATATAATTGTTATATTCTTATATTCTATGCTTATTCCTCCTCAATCCATTTAATTCCTTATCTATCAATTTGACTTATTATTTAATTATCACTATTATTAACTTATTACTATTATTAAATTAATTACATTATTAAATTAATATGTTAACAACCGGTAAATCCGCGGTAATTCCCGGTATTATCAAGAAAATTGCGGTGGGGGTGTACCTTGGATGAAATAAATGAAGTAATTAGAAAATTTCAAAAAGAGCTCAACGGCGGTACTTCTGCCCTCGTCCTGCTGAGCGTCATGAGCCGGGCGGAAAATCCTATGTACGGCTACCAGATTGCCAAGCTCATCGAGGCGCAGACAGAAGAAGTGGACATTATGAAACAGGGTGCTTTATACCCGGTGCTGAGGTCACTCGAGAGCAACGGCCTGCTGGAGAGCGAGGTAGAGCCTTCCGTGTCCGGTCCGCCCCGGCGCTACTACAAAATAACCGGGGACGGCCGTGTCATACTTGAAAAATGGATTGAAATCTGGCATCAGACCAGAGAGTTCGTTGATGCCTTTTTAACAGGAGGGGATGATGATTAACAGTATCGAACAATACCTGTCCGAGTTGAAAAAACAGCTTTACGGCAGCGACCGCGCCACCATTCAGGATGCCCTGTCCGATGCCGAGGAACACCTGAGAACGGCATTGAACAGCTCCATGGAATCCGATCCTAAAATTACCGAAGTGGAAGCACTGCCGCCAATTATGGAAAAATACGGCGCACCCGGAGAGGTCGCTGCCGCCTATAAAGATATAGAGTCCCGCACACCACCGGCCTTTACCAGGCCTGTCTATAAGGAACTCAAGCCGGAAGCGGAACCGGAAGCGGTTAAACCTGCTGTCATTGATACACGGCCTATTTACCTTAAATTCTTCGGCGTATTTGCCGAACCTCGCGCCTGGGGGGCACTCATCTACCTGCTTTTCGCTCTCGGCACGGGCATATTCTATTTCACCTGGGCTGTTACGGGATTATCGGTATCGGCCGGGCTGTTAGTCCTGATTGTCGGTATCCCTATTGCCGGCCTTTTCCTGCTCTCGGTACGGGGTATAGCCCTGCTGGAAGGACGCCTCGTCGAAGCCCTGCTCGGCGTTAGAATGCCCCGCCGCCCGCTTTTCTCCCGCAAGGACATCGGGTGGTGGCAAAAATTCAAAGGCCTCATCGTTTCCCGGCACACCTGGACGGCTATAGTCTATATGATTTTCCAGATGCCCCTCGGTATTATTTACTTTACCGTTATCATTACCCTGTTTTCGGCCTCGGTATGGCTCATCGGCAGGCCCATCTTCGAGCTTACCCTCGGTTACCCGTCATTTATTATTACCCCTTATGAGTATTACACTCCCGGATGGCTGATGCCGTTTTCCATCATTGGCGGCATTCTGCTGCTGACGGCTATCATGCACCTGGTTAAATTAACCGGGAGAATGCACGGATTTCTGGCTAAAACCATGCTCGTAAGGGAATAATTGGTTTATCCACAGGAGGAAAGATATGAAAAGTAAAGCATTGATAATAACAGTTCTATTGATACTGGTCTCGGTTAGCCTGCTCACAGGTTGCACACGGGTACGGATCGACTCCGAGGACAGTTCGACAAGTACGCGGGACTATGATTTCACTGACTTCACATCTATCGAGGTAGGGTACGCCTTTAAATTGGAGGTTATCCCTGCGGATACATACAGCGTTACGATAAGCGCCCGGGAAAACCTCTTCGAGCATATCATAGTTGAGAAAAAGGGTGATAGGCTGGAGATTGGCATGGGCAGGCTGTGGTTTCACTTTACCAGTTCGCCCAGAGTGAAAATTACCATGCCAGAACTGCGGGGGCTGCACCTGTCCGGGGCCAGCGAAGGTATCGCGATGGGATTCAAGTCCTCTCATGATTTCAATCTTACGCTTTCGGGCGCCAGCTCACTGGAGATGGATATTGAGGCCGGCAACTTCCAGTCCGAATTGTCCGGGGCAAGCGAACTCTCCGGCTGGCTGGATGCTAAAGACGCCGATATCCAAGCGTCCGGAGCCAGTCAAATTAAGCTGGACGGTTCCGCCGGGAGCATCAAGCTTGATTGTTCCGGTGCCAGCGAGGCATTAATGCCTGATTTCGCTGTAAACAACGCCGATATCAAGCTCAGCGGCGCCAGCGAGACTGAACAGACTATCAACGGGAGGCTGGACACCTCTCTAAGCAGGATCTCAACGCTCTGGTACCGCGGCGAGTCTACGCTGGGTAAATTCGATGTTTCGGGCGGGTCCGAGATTGAGCAGAGATAACAGTAAAGCTAGGCTCTGAGAGGGTGATAACCTGTTGAGAGATTAGTCGTACTCTATTTCCGTGTCCTTTAAAAACCTGAGGATGGCGACTAATTTCTCGACGTCCCCCCAGCCCTCTTCCCCTTTTTCGCGGGCATTCTCCAGCGCATCGATAAGCCACCCCGGTCTATCGGACATGAATTTCTTAAAGTCGTCCAGCATTATCGGCCATAAATCCAGTATTCCCTGAGGCTCATCATTTTTCATAGCCAACCTCCCCGGTTAACAATTACCAGTCTTAAAAATAATAGTTAGCCTTTCGGCTTCTTCTTCCACGCCTCCGCACCTTCGATTAGCTCCCCGGCGGCTTTTAGCGCATTTTCCGTGTAGCCGGGCCCGCCGATCATCATGGCCAGCTCGTTGAAACGTTCTTTATTCTTCAGCGTGGTAATACTGCTCACGGTGCGGTCGCCCTCGGTACGCTTGCTGACGTTGTAATGGGCATCGGCAAAGGCGGCTATCTGCGGCAGGTGGGTTACGCAGATTACCTGGTGGTGCCGTGCAAGACCCCAGAGCTTCCGGCCGATTATCTCGCCGCTGCGCCCGCCGATACCGATATCAATTTCATCGAAGATAAGCACGGGAATAGTATCGGCCTCAGCCAGGGCGCTCTTTAAAGCCAGCAGAAACCGGGATATCTCACCGGTTGAAGCAATTTTATCAAGCGGCTTGGGGGGCTCGCCCGGGTTCGTCGACGCCATGAATACAACATCGTCGATACCGCTGGCGGCGAACCGCAGGCATTGACCATTGGGGAGGGGCATCCCTTCTGAGGAGGGTGCCTGTGTCACCGATATTGAGAAGTCGACCCGGCCCATACCCAGTTCCCCCAGCTCCTTTTTCACCGTGGCGGCGAGTTTTTCCGCCGCCTTTATACGTTTCTCGGAAAGTTGAGCGGCAAGGGCGCCCATCTCCTTTTTCAGTTCTTCTCGTTTTAACTCCAGCTGCTCGCGGCGCTCACCGGAGTTTGTCAGCCCGTCCAGTTCACGTTCGGATTTTTCAAGGAACGCCAGCACCTCGGGTATGGAGTCGCCGTACTTCCTTTTCAAAGTCCGGATAAGCTCCAGCCGGTTCTGCACCTCCTCAAGGCGCTGGGGGTCATAATCGAGGTTCTCGCCATAAGTGCGCAGCTCGCGGGCCAGCTCTTCCAGTCCGTGAACCATCTCTTCCAAGTCACCGAGTTTGGCCTGCATAGAAGCGTCGGCCTCGGCCACCTGTTTCAGCACCGGCAGGGCTTCGTTGACTCTGTCTACCGCCGATAAGGAGCCCGAGGCGCCGTCATCGCCGTAGATGATGCCGTAGATTTCATAAGAAGCGGCTTTCAGCTTCTCGGCGGAATTCAGAACGGTGAGCTCTTTTTGCAGTTCCTCTTCTTCGCCCTCCAGCAACTCAGCCCGCCTGATTTCGTCAATCTGGAAATTCAGTAAATCAATGTGACGGGACAACTCATGTTCGTCACGGTAAAGCGACTGTATTTCACGCTCGATATGATGAAGCTCGGAGACACTCATGCTGAAGGTATGCCTCAGCTCCTGCGTGTGCGCGTAGGCGTCCAGGAAGTCAAGGTGCTGGTCTTTGTTCAGCAGCGAGAGGTGCTGGCTCTGGCCGTGGATATCTATCAGCGCCGCACCGACATTCTGCAGTATCGACCGTGATACCGCCTGCCGGTTTACCCTCGGCGCCACCCTGCCCTGCCGCCGGAACTGGCAGATAATCAGAAGGGCATCTTCATCGGCCTCCAGGCCTTTTTCCGCCAATATCTCCCGGAGGGCCTTTTCTCCGCCCCCTCGCTCCACAGAAAAAACGCCTTCGACGCGGGCCTCGTCTGAGCCATGACGTATATCTTCTTCGTGCACCTGGCCGGACAGCAAGGCTTCTACCGCATCCACCACCAGCGATTTGCCGGCGCCGGTCTCACCGGTAATAACATTTAGTCCCCCGGCCAGCCGCCAGGTTATCGATTCTATGATGCCGAAGTCCTTGACAGTTAATTCATCCAGCACGTTTCAGCGTACTCCCTTTTTATCTTCGACTTTCGCTTCATCAACGTTAATACCTAAAGGCATCTGTAAGTCCTGGACCGGCAGCTGCAGGGCCTTCTTGAGGTCGTTGGCATTGCGGGGCGCGTAGGCCTGCCAGTGGTTATTGAAAAACGCAAAGAGCAGCTTCGCTTTATCGCCTGAGTCTTTCACCCTCTCCGCCAGTCCGGCTATCTCATCCTCGGAGTAAAGATATCTGTAGCGGGTCTCGCTGTCGCCTGTCCACCAGTCTTTCGCGTTGCGGCCGTGGAAGCGGAAATACACCGTGTCCCCCGTAACCGGCACGTCCACCGCCACCGAGGTGCCGAACTTCGGTTCGTCTATCTGTACCCAGGCGGTATTGTTTTCACGGAGAAACCCGGCGGTGTTATCATCATCGCTCCAGCTGCGGTGTCGCAACTCTACCGCCAGAGGATACTCACCGAACGCCCTGAGTACGGCCCCCAGCATCTGCCGAGGGTCCATCATAGAGTAGTCCGTCCCGAACAAGATGCGCTCCGACCCCACGGTCTCGTGCAGGTATTCGATGAAGTGAGTGTGGTATATGTCTCCGGCCGTGTCAAAGTAGACATTCTCGTACTGTTGCCCGAGCCGCGCTGCTTCGCGGATCCCCCGCGGATGCCCGCCAGAGTGGGCAAAGATGAACTGGACCTGAGGATACCTCCCCAGGTA
>CAYYVO010000142.1:0-5808 GCA_964475175.1 uncultured Dehalococcoidaceae bacterium
GTACAATATCAATCAATTAATTCCGGGGTTACGGTTGAATTGGAAGGGATAAACGCGCTGATCAGCCTATCTGGGGAAAAGGTATGTTGAGAAGTATAAAAAACACAGTGTGCAAGCGTTGCGGCGGGCACCTTTTTTGGGACCGTGACTCGGAAGGTGTTTCTGTATCATGTATCCAGTGCGGGGCTGTTCATGCCACGAAACTCCTCCTGGAAGTGAAGAAGGTTAAACGGAACAGCGTGAAAAAGACCGGTGACAGGGTTGCCTCCCGCTAGCAACAGAGGGATTTAAGATTCTCCGGCTGAATCCTCGCTGCTGGCTTTCATCTCACGCTCTCTGAGCCAGCGTTTAATTTCGTCCAGGGCAGGCGGGGAAACGTAAATAACCTGTATATCAGATGGGAACTGCACCTGATGACTCTCCCTCATTAGCAGTATCCCTATTTCATTGTCTTTAAGCGTTTCGTCTATATTGCCGGCTATGCTTTCGTTTCTCTTTTTTACGGCCTCCGCATAAAATTCATAGACCTTGGTCATTACATTGGGATTCTGGAGGCCTATCATCAGGCACCGGCTCCAGTCCATAAATTCAGATAGTATATCGCCATTTTCGACTGCTTCCATCCGGGCGCTTTTAGCCAGGCATGTTTCAACTATCTTATGGCTGTTTTCATTGATTTCTTTGATGGAATTGCAGCCTTCCTCGCCGGAGAGTGATATCAACTCGTGATAAATGCGGTTAACCTCTCCAAGTTTTAAGGTGAGTTCGGCTATATGCTTTTCTACCTGTTCCCAGTATTTTTTAATTTTCTCGATGTATTCTTCCGGTGAGTCCTCACCCATATAGATGAGAGGGATAAAAAACAGCTTTCTCCCCTTTTTAAAGCTTTCAACCGGGGGTTTTTCTATCTTTCCCAGTTCTTCAGCCATGGATTCCTCTCTCCAAAACAAATATATGCAGCATAATCATTAATGCAGCATTTTTTCACAATCTCTGCAAACGACGAGAACAGGTATGAACCTCTTAATGCGTTTCATATCTTCAATGGGTTTTTTCTTCTCGCAGCACTGGCAGGTGAATTTTACCTTTATGTTGTCTGCCTTACTCGACGCACCTTTTCCTTTTTTTGATTCTTCTGCCATAGACTCTCCTTTGAAACTATATAAATAGCCGTTTCATACTTGAAGGGGCAGCGGTACATTATGGGAAGCAGTAATTATATTATTGCTTACGTCCCGGCTGCTGTCTATTCCGGTGTTACTGCCAACGATACATCGGCTCAGTCTGGCCCCGGCATCTATATTAACATTATCCCACAGCACCGCGTTATCGATGGTGACACCTTCCTCGAGTCGGCAGTCCCTGCCGATAATCGCCGGCCCCTTTATTTCCACCCCAGGGCCTATATAGGAGCCGCTGCCTATAATCACCGGAGGTTTAATCACCGCCGAAGGACTAATGGTAACACTGGCGTCATAAGAAATATTCTCATTACGGTGCTCCGGGAACAGCGGACTGCCTGTTTTTCCCATAAGAAGGTCGGTATTAAGGGAGAAATACTTCTGCGGGGTTCCCATATCCATCCAGTAGCCGCGGAAGGGATAACCGTAAACCGCCTTACCCATGTCTACAAGGTTGGGGAAAAGCCCCCTTTCAAACATGTAATGTTTGTTCGCCGGAATAAACTCCAGAACCTCCGGCTCCAGGATATATGTTCCGGCGTTAATCCAGTTGGTCGTCTCCTCGCCCGGAGGCGGTTTCTCGATAAACTTTTTCACCCTCGAATCTTCATCGGTTTCAACAACGCCAAAGGCACCGGGATTATCAACCCAGCTTAAGGATATACTGGCCGTTGCTTTTTTCTCACGGTGTCGAGTGAGCATATCGGCCAAATCCATGTCGGTAAATATATCGCCATTAAGAACGATAAAAGTGCCGTCCAGATGGGCTTCTGTATTCTTAACCGCCCCGGCTGTTCCGAGCGGCTCTTGTTCCAGGCAGTACGTCAGACGAACTCCGTGGCGGGAGCCGTCACCGAAATGGTTCTGGATGGCGTCCGGGATATAATTTAGAGCCAGGATGATATCTTTAACACCGAACTGCTTTAGATAAGCGATGGTATGTTCTAAAAAGGGACGGTTCATCACCGGGACTACGGATTTTGGGGTATCGAAAGTAAGCGGTTGAAGTCGCGTACCTGGACCGCCTACGAGAATAACAGCTTTCAGATCCTTCAAGTTTAATGTTCTCCCGGTTTTTTAGATTGTTATGTTTTTATCAAAGAGAGGCAAATACAGGTAAATATTACTCGCTGAAAAACTAAATTTTTACCAGTAAGCCTCGTTCCATTTCAGACTTATTATATCACCTGTTCAGCCCAAGGTGAAACTCATATACGCGCTGAGGAGGAACAAAATTATAATACTGATATTAAACCAGCTGAGGCGAAGTATCCTCTTGGCCCTGATACGAAATGCGGCGATAAAAAGCACCGTCATCACGGTGACGGCCGCGGCGGTAATGACGTTGCTTTCCGAAACATCGGCGAGTATGGGACCACGGGTATAAATAATATCTATGATAGGTATTATCGTCAAATTGAACAAATTGCTGCCGATAAGGTTAGCTACCGCCATATCTATGGCGCCTATCCTCAAGGCTGTGAAAGATACGGTAATCTCCGGGAGGGTGGTGGTAAAAGCGAGGAAAAGGCTCCCGACGAAGCTCTGCCCCCAGCCGGTTGCGACGGCAATCTCATCACCGATTGTCGCCAGCCAGATGCCGGCGCCGATGATAAAGACCGCCGAAATCACGAAGTACAGATAGACCTTTTTAATAGGCATGTCTTCCGGATGAATAGCGACCTCTACCATAGCCTTGTGCTGCTTTTCATAGTTGAAAATACCCCGTACGGAGAGCACATAGATGATAATGATGACAGGTGTGTACCAGCCTATCCAGCCTAAAGGCATCTCGTACACCCGTAAGCTGATGATGATAAAAAGCGCTACGGATACAACCAGTATCAGGCTGAACCAGCCGGACAGCCGGTGTGCCGGGCTGGCATTGGTGATAATGGAACCATGGCGGTGAACGATATCGAGGATAGCTAGATTAAAGAGATTGAAGGCATTGGCCCCGATAAGATTCCCTATCGTCAAATTGGGGGCGTTGACCAGGGTGACGGCGCCGATACCGTTGAATAACTCCGGCAGGGAAGTGATTAACGATATGGCGATAACGCCCATCCATACCTGACCGATACCGGTCCTAACCGATATGATGTCGCCGTATTTGGCGACCTTTCTCCCGGCAAAAAGAATAATGAGTACACAAACGGCGAACTTCAGCCAGACCAGATAACTATCCATAAAAGCTATAGATACTTTAATCGGCTTCGTGTTGAGATGTCAATATTGCTCAACAGTTATCCTACCTGATAAAATATATTTATTCGGGGCCTTTTCCTGGACACATTTTTTTACAATGATACTCAGCCAGATTTTAGCAGCAGTCATCTTTGTCATAATGCTGGGCGTTATCATCAGTGATAAAGTCCCCCGCTATATACCCGCCCTTATCGGTGCCGCACTTACCATACTGGTGGTTTTCCTCGGGGTTATGCAGAGTCCGGAGTCAGCCTGGAATGTGCTGAACCTGGCGCAGTTGGGACAATTGACTTTCTGGGTGCCCGGTGAACAACACGTAGAATCATACGGCGTAAACTGGCAGACGATAATATTCATCGGCGGGATGATGGTGATGGTGGCCGGTATGGAGAGAGTGGGATTTTTCCGCTGGATATGCCTTTATGCGGCTCGGCTGGTACGCTGCAGGGTAACACCGCTCCTGCTGGTTTTTATGCTTATTTCCGGTTTTCTCGCCATGTTTATCGATAGTATCACGGTTCTTCTCTTCCTCAGCATAGTGACCATTGAGCTGGCGCGTATGTTCAAATTCTACCCTGTACCGGTTATCGTGGCCGAGATATTTGCGGCAAATACCGGCGGTAGCGCCACCATGAGCGGCGACCCTCCAAATATTATCATCGGCACGGCGCTCGGTTATAACTTTTTCGATTTCGCTGTAAATACCGGAGTTATTGCCTGGGCAGGTATGATTTTTACCCTTGCCTATTTTTATTTCGTCTTCCGCCGCAGCCTCAAGCAGAAAACAGACCCTGATGAGATGATGAAGGTATGCCCCCTGCCCAGCTCGGCAATAACCGACCGCCGCCTTTTCATGATTGATACCACTATTTTCATCGTGACAATAATACTTATCGTGACTCATGCCTGGACAGGACTCTCGATAGGTCTTATCGGCGTTATCGCCGCTATTCTTACGCTGGCGACTGATATTAAGGATATCGGGCATGTTTTTAAGGCGGTCAACTGGCAGGCTTTGCTGTTTTTCCTCGGGCTTTTCGTATGTGTCGGCGGACTGGAAGAAACCGGAGTACTGGAGATGATTGCCAGATACATCGGGGATGCCTCCGGGGGCAAAATTACTATTGCCATACCGTTTATCCTGTGGATTTCCGCTTTTGCCTCGGCGATAGTAGATAATATACCCTTTGCCGCCACGATGGTGCCAGTTATCAAAGATCTTGCAGTGGTGGGGGGCATGAGTCTACCCACACTCGCCTGGACGCTGGCGCTGGGGACCGACCTCGGCGGAAACGCCACACCTATAGGTGCCTCGGCCAACGTGGTGGGCACATCTATAGCCAACAAAGAAGGTTACCCGGTTAGCTGGGGCAGGTTCCTGAAATACGCCTTTATTCCCACGGTTATCGTTGTTGGCATAAGCAATCTGATCCTCATCTGGCGCTACGCCTAAAATGTGTAAAAGGTTGATAAAACTTAACATTGTATAGTATCATTTTATTAATTGGCCCCTGTAGCTCAGCCGGATAGAGCGCCGGCCTCCGGAGCCGGGTGCGAGCGTTCAAGTCGCTCCAGGGGCGTTTCTGGTTTATGGAGCAATATATGACGAAAGAAAAAAGTCTTACTGAAATCAGGTGGCACGGTCGCGGCGGCCAGGGGGCGGTTACTTCTGCCGAATTGTTTGCCCAGGCGGCTATCAGCGAGGGCAAGTTCGCTCAGGCTTTCCCCAGCTTCGGGCCGGACCGACGCGGCGCACCGGTTCAGGCGTTCAACAGGGTAGACAGCCGTGAACCGGTAAGGATACGCGCGGATATAACACAACCTGATTACGTTGTCGTGCTTGATCCAAGTTTGCTCGATAAAGTCGATGTGACGTCCGGTCTAAAAAAGGACGGTTGGGTCATTATTAACACCCGGAAAAACGCATCAGAGATTAAAAAAGAGTTCGGGATTAAATACCCGGTAGCCACTGTAAACGCCAACAAGATTGCACGTGAGGTACTGGGGGTCCTTATTGTGAACACCACAATGCTCGGCGCGGTTATTAAAGTCACGGGTATTGTTAAAAAGGATTCGACACATGCCCCGCTGGAGAAACGTTTCGGCAGGCTGGGAGAACGCAACATCAACGCCATGGAAACAGCCTTTGAACAAGTAGCATTTTAGGAGCAATAAATGGCAAAATCCGATAATGAATTAACCTGGAAAGACCTTGAACTCGGCTGCATTGTCAGGGCCCCCGGCAGCGCCCGCCAGTACGAGAGCGGCACATGGCGCTCTCAGAGGCCCACCTATGACTTCAATAAGTGCATCAAGTGCGGTCTCTGCGCCCTGTTTTGTCCCGAGGGGTGTATCGGGCAGAACGACGAAGGGTACTTTGAGGCCGACCTGTTTTACTGCAAGGGATGTGGCATCTGTG
>CAYYVO010000143.1:0-5786 GCA_964475175.1 uncultured Dehalococcoidaceae bacterium
TGATTTGCTCGTAGAAGACTCGCGGGATGCCTCCCGGCATCCCGGCGTATTCCAGTTCAATACCATCAGGTTTGACTTCACCATTAATGAGAGGAAATACCCTGTCATAAGGAGTCATTGCGAAACTTAATTTTAAATTAGCCATAAAGTATGCCCCTCATCTGATTGTACAAGCGGTTCCTGTTGCCGTGCAATATATTCTGCATAATAAATGCATACCAATATTGTCCATTGTAAGCACATAGAAATCGAAATTCAACAATTTACTTTAAAGTAAAGTCAAGTGGATGATCACGATGGTTCTATTTACTTGCGGTGTTTCCAGTGCTAGAATAGGGTCATGCAGCCGCAAAGAGAACGGGAATGAGGGTTGGTTCTCGTGTTCCTAGCTGCGGGGGCACTAGCGCAGTATGTTGCGCCTCAGTATGGCATTCCTGCTGCGCTGTGCATTGCAGTAATTGGATTATTGCTAATCCACGATGCTAACAGGAAAGAGACCTCGCTGGATAGCTACGCTCTGACTACAGAGCAGTACAGCACCCTCTCCTTACCAGACTACTCTGAGGAATGGGGTCATTTTGTTAAGATAAATGATGCGTTAATTAAGTTACAGTCAGCGTCCCTTGACCAAGTGAAGGAGCTATTGGACATTATACAGCATGAACGTGTCTACCTATATGACCCACTGATGAATAGCCTTCTGGATGACATCACGTTTCTAACTGACCAGTGGACTAAGCTAGGTAGCGCACCAGAGGGGTTATCTCCCTTGATATCAAAGGTAATAACTGGTCTATCTAATCGGATGCACAAGCGGTATAGGAGGTCGTAAATGAACAGCATTGTTTGTAAATACTGCAATCCTTATAGGAATCAGGGGGAAGAAGAAGCCGTGACTAGAGCCAATACACCGGAAGTAAAGAGAACCGAAGACTCGGCCCGGGAGCTCAGTCAGGCCGTCCTGGCCGAGGGTATTGACGCCTACTATTCCATAACCCACGGGTTGACCGCCGGCACAATCGACAATTTCGCCTGGTACGATTGAACTAGTTTCATGTTACCGATGATAGGAAAAAGGAGATTATCATGAATTCGATCCAGCGGGACTTATCCGTATTTAACAAGTTCAATTTTGAAAGGCCGCCGGTCGGGGTTAAATACCTGTTTAACAGGCCAGAAGGAATCGAGAGGCTCGCCAAAGATACGCATTTCTGCGGGATGCTCAAAGAAGCGCAGCTGGGGCGGTCACCTTTTTACGTCGAGCCGGAGCAGCAGATATGCAAGGCGGGGGCGTACGTTTGGGGCCCAGAGAGCCAGAAGGTATTCGAGAGCGGGCTCTTCGGCGTGGCGCTGAAAGTGTTTAAGGAGCCTCGCGCCGATATAAAGATCCACCAGCATGTCAAAAGACTGGATAGGAACGTGGTCCGCTACATCGCCTTTTCCGCGCTGGACAGGCTGCCTTTCGACCCCGACCTCCTGATAGTACTCACGGATAATGTCAGCCAATCGGAAATAATATTAAGGGCGATGACCTACTCGACCGGGGAGAAATTCTCCAGCAAGATGACCTTCGTAATGGGATGTTCCTGGATTTACGCCTACCCGTACGTGACCGGGCAGGTAAACTACGTCATCAGCGGCATGGGCTCCGGCATCAAAGCCAACAAGGTATTCCCGCCGGGCAGACAGATAATCTCGATACCCTATAACTGGCTGCCCTCCATTACGCAGAATCTAAGAGAAATGGAATGGGTCATCCCGCTTTATACAGACGAGGCCGATAACGTCATTGAGAGGATAAAAAAGGAACTGGGCCTGACACCTTCCTGAGCCGGTAACCTTGGCTATCTTAATGAGGGAGGACTGATATGAGCACGATCCAGCAGGACCTGTCCATCTTTAATAAGTTCGATTTTGAGAACCCACCTGTGGGCGTCAAGTTCCTTTTCCAAAAACCCCAGGGCATCAGGAGACTGGATAAACAGCTGGCTCTCTGCGAGATGACCAGGGAAGCGCAGCAGTGTGACGCACCGTTCTACGTCGACCCGGACAACCTCGCCTGCACACCTTCGGCTTATGTGTGGGGACATGAGATCTCGGACACTTATAAAAGCGGCCTCTTCGGCGTGGGCATACAGGCCTTCAAAGACGCTCGAGCCAACCAGAAAATTTATCAACATATCCAGACTCTGGCACCGGGTACGGTTAACTTCATGGCTTTCTCTCCGCTGGACAAGCTGCCCTTCGATCCGGATATCCTGCTGGTACTTACCGATGATACTGCCCAAACGGAACTAATATTAAGGGCGCTCATTTACACGGACGGGGAGATGTGGTCCAGCGAGATGACCAGTGTTCTAGGCTGCTCCTGGCTCTTCGCTTATCCGTTCGTTACAGGGAAGGTAAACTATATCACCACCGGCCTCAGCCTCGGCATGAAATCGAAAAAGGTATTTCCGGAAGGTAGACAGCTATTATCGATACCATACAACTGGCTTCCCACCATCACCCGCAACCTCCGCGAAATGGAGTGGGTCCTCCCGGCGTACGTTACAGGGGACATCCGCAAATTCGTGGCGAAAATATATGAAGACCTAGGACTGAGACTTACTATTGACAAGGAGCGTTGATTTGGAGATAATCATCCTGAAAATATGTTTATGGATTTGTTTCGGCGTGCGCTTTTAGGTAAGGCCGCGTCTTAAGTAAACATAAAATAAACATCAGGAGGGATGAATGAAGTAAAGAGGCTATTTCAGGCGAGTTCAGCAAAAATATGGAGGGGAAAATGAAAAAAATCATATTAGTAATTTTGACATTTGTGTTCGCATTTACTTTGATCCTGGCCGGCTGTGGCGAACCATCAACTACGCCTACTCCGGCAACCACCCCTTCACCCACGTCAACCCCGGTTGAACCGGTGGTAATAAAATTCGGTACCGATTTGCCGCCGACTTTACCGCCGGTCGTCGGCGTGCACTGGTGGGCGGACGAGGTTACCAAAGCAACGGAGGGCAGGGTAACCGTGGAGATGTACCCCGCCAGTTCACTGTGCACCCAGGACACTGCACTTGAAAGCGTTCTTACCGGAGTGGCCGATATGTACCTGCTCAGTATTTCGTCACATCGGAAGGTGTTTCCGATAAGTGATATAACCGGTTTACCCGGTGTTGGTTTCCCCGATGAGACCCTGGAGGCCAACACGGCACACATGAACACCTTCTTTGAGCTTCTTGACAAATACCCGGCCGCAGCCGCCGAGTACAAAGACTTCGGACCCATGTTCTTATATATCATTTACTCCGAGGCTTTTCTCATGTCCAAACCGGAAATCCGTGTTCCCGCCGACATAAAAGGATTGAAAGTGGGCAGCAACGGTATCAGGTTGGAGCTTGTGGAAATGATGGGTGGTGCTCCGGTAACGGACATACCGCCACTGGCTTATGAGAAGCTGCAGACCGGCGTTACCAATGCCACTTTCGCCGCCATAAGCGCCGTCCACGACTTCCAGATTTACGAGGTTACAGATTACGCACTTGACGTTCCCTTCGGTGGGGGCGGAATGCCGTGTGTCATCAACAAGGACTCCTGGAATAGGATATCACCCCAAGACCAGCAGATAATGAAGGACCTGGCTCCCCAAGCGGCCGAGAGAAGCCATATTGCACTCGCCGACCTCAACACGCTCTCCTGGCAGGAAATGGCCGATTTCGACATGAAAGTAACGGCAACAGCAGAAGAGAGAGCACTCTGGGATGCGGAGTTCGCAAAATTGTGGGATGAGTGGATTGATCACGCTGTAGCTGCTGGCATGTCCAGGAGCGATGCGCAGAGTTTATTCGATTGGTGGAAATCCAAATCAGGCGCAGAATGGGCTAAATAAAAGTCCTTTCCAGACTAACAGTAGGGGGTGGTGTCGTGTGATAGAGCCGTTCTGGCGCCACCCCTTATTTAGACTACCTGATGTGGTTCGCTGTCTGGTTCTCGAAAAAAAATAGCATGGTGTAACATGCGATGGCGGAATAAACTTTTAAAACTACCTCTAAAAGCAGAATCGGGGCTGTACTCATTAAGTAAGGTAGCCGCGGTTATAGCTGCGCTTGTTCTGGCGGCTATGATGATGCTGACAGTCGCCGACGTTTGCGGCCGGTATTTCTTTAACAGCCCGATAAAAGGAACCTGGGAACTTATCGGTCTTTTATTGGTTTTTGCCGGAACCTTGGGATTGGGTTACTGCCAGATGAAGAAGGCGCATATCAGAATCAATATTGTAGTAGAGCAGTTCTCTCCAAGGGTTCAAGCGCTTATGCTCAGTTTTACTCATCTTGTCGGCCTTGCCGCTTTCTCTTTGCTATGCTGGCGAATGTTTATGCTGGCTATGAGATACTTATCAACCATGAAGGGGTACGTTACCGATACTCTGGAGATTCCTTATCCCCCCTTTATGTTTGCCCTGTCAATTGGTGCCGGAATTATGGTATTGATACTTATCGTGGACCTGGTACAGTCTCTCGCTAATGTGGTACGGAGATGAGCCCAGCTGAAATAGGATTTATTGGTTTCGCCCTCATGCTAGTCCTGATATGGCTTGGGGTGAATGTTGCTTTTTGTTTAATCATAGTGGGTTTTGCCGGCCTGGTAATCCTGATAAGGCTCGACCCTGCCCTGAGCAGCATCGCGATTATTTCCTTCGAAAGAGCTACCAGCTATGATTTTGCAGTAGCGCCTCTTTTCCTGCTCATGAGCTCTTTCGTTTCCCGTAGTGATATCGGCAAAGAAGCCTATGAAATGGCGCGTACCTGGGTGGGACAGTTTAAAGGCGGCTTGGCTATGGCTACAGCGGTCGCTGCCGGCCTCTTTGCCGCCTGCTGCGGTTCCAGCCTGGCTTCGGCTCTGGCCATGGGGACCATAGCCTATCCCGAGATGAAGAGACATAACTATGATTCCAAACTTTCCACGGGTATCATCGCTGCCGGAGGCACGCTGGGCATCCTCAT
Source organism: uncultured Dehalococcoidaceae bacterium (assembly GCA_964475175.1). GTDB lineage: Bacteria > Chloroflexota > Dehalococcoidia > Dehalococcoidales > RBG-16-60-22 > CAYYVO01. Next base: position 4,998 of record CAYYVO010000143.1, read on the forward strand.
CCCGCCCAGTATGGGTTTTATCCTCATTGGCATTCTAACCCAGTTGTCCATTGGCAAATTGTTTATTGCCGGCATTATTCCGGGGATCCTCGAAATCGTATTCTATATGGCCACAATTTACATTCTATGCAAGATTAACCCTCAATTTGGGCCTCCCACCCCCGCGACGACCTTCAGGCAGAAATTCGGGTCACTCAGGCTGACCTGGCCGGTGCTATTGCTGTTCCTGCTGGTTATCGGAGGCATTTACGGAGGCGTTTTCACCCCTACCGAAGCCGGTGGGATTGGAGCATTTGGGGCTCTGGTCATCAGCGTGATCCGGAAACAGCTCAATGGCTCGGGCTTTGTCGAGTGTTTACTGGATACAGCCAAAATGTCGGCCATGATGATGGCTCTAATCATAGGTGCCTTCATCTTCAATCAATTCCTGGCGGTAACCAGGATTCCTTTCGTCGCCAGCGAATGGGTGATCGGACTTGGGTTGAACAGATACATTATCCTGATTATCATAATATTCCTATATATTATACTCGGCATGATTTTTGATATATACGCCATCTTGATCCTCACTCTTCCAATCATCTTCCCTACAATGATGGCACTTGGGTTTAACCCCGTCTGGTACGCTGTAATTATGGTGAGGGTGATAGAGGTAGGACTGATTTCACCACCATTCGGTATAAATCTGTTCGGCTTGGCCGGAGTAGTTGATGTTCCCATGGGCACCCTGTACCGCAGCGTGATACCTTTTATTATTTCCGATATATTGCATATTACGCTGCTAATAGC
>CAYYVO010000144.1:0-5749 GCA_964475175.1 uncultured Dehalococcoidaceae bacterium
GCGGAGAACCCGGCCCCTTATCCGCCCGCTACGCCGGCGAAGGCGCCTCCGATGCTGAAAGAATCGATTTTCTGCTGGCTAAGCTTAAAGATGTTCCCCAGGATAAACGTACCGCCCGTTTCCGCTGCGTGATTGCCATCGCCGATCCCGACGGTAACGTAAAAACTTGTTCCGGGGAATGCCCGGGGTTCATTACAATAGAACCCAGGGGCCATAACGGCTTCGGATACGACCCCGTTTTTTACGTGCCGGAACTGGGAAAAACGATGGCAGAGCTAACACCGGAAGAAAAGAACCGGATAAGCCACCGGGCACGGGCGGCCGAAAAAGCGCGCGAAGTGCTGATGAATCGGTAGCCAGCCTGAGGTTTTTCGCGAATATGTCCAATTATCAACTTCCTGCGTTCAACTGCCTCACTGGCCTGGCCTCTATGTAACCCCGGTACCCCTGGGGCTCAAGCTGGAACCGCGGGCCGTCTTCGTCCGCCCAGGCAAAGCCGTAAATCTCCGGATTATAGGTCTTCATCACTTCCCATAGGTCTCCTATCGCTTCCTGAAACTTTTCGTCATCGTACGTCGGCCCCTGAAATACCATCATCTTGCACGGCGTAAGGTCGATTATTTCACAGCCTTCGGGTACCTCCCCGGAGAAGTCTGCGGTCATCTCTACTCCCTGAGCATACATCGATGTGCCGGGCTTCTGCAGGTTTTCCGGCAGCCACATCCCTATCGGTTCATACAGGGCGTCCTTGATACTGGTAAGGACGTCCCATATATCACACCCCACCTCCTCGCAATACTCGAAGTAATGTGTCGCCTTGATGCCCCGTTTCAGAATCAGTTTTCTGGCGGGACGGTCGACCACCTGTACGAAAACGGTGGCGGCTTTTGCTTTCTCAGTCATAACTTGCTCTCCTTTTTGCAGCATAAGGTAATAATCACGGATACGGGCGGGCATAAAAAGCCTCAGCGGCGGCGTGTTTTTACTGTAATGCCGGGGACTCATCCCGAACTGTTTCGAGAACGCCCTGGTAAAGCCTTCGTGGGAATCGAACACGAAATCGAACGCCACATCGATAACCTTCGTGTTTTTATCCCGGAGCTTTACCGCCGCCCGGGACAGCCGCAGCTCCCTTATGTACTCGAACGGGGTCTTACCGGTCAGTTCCTTAAATACCCTCGCGGAATGCCAAGAGGAATATCCGGCCGCCTGCTCCAGCATATGCAGGGTGATAGGTTCTACTATCTTTTGTTCGATGCAGTCCTGCATGCGTTGAACTGCATTTATTTTGTCCCAGTTTTCCGTGTTCTCACCTCGCATATTGAGTATAGCACTGCAAAAATAAAGGAATCTTGACCGGTGTTGCTGTAATTGTCGGGTTTGACGAGGGTCTGAAATTTAGCGACGATGTTCGTTCAGGATATATTTTTTAGAAAGAGTTCCATCGGGAATGGTCTGCCGTGCCCGGGGTAAACGGTCTTTACGTTAAGGCTTTTAAGTTTTTCGATACTGGCGTTAAGTTCCGCCGCATCGTCGACTAACGGCGTCGGCGCCGGCTGCTTGTTATTCACCAGCAAGTCGCCGCAAAAGAAGTCCCCGTCGCCCGTGAATACACCTATTGAACCCAGGGAGTGCCCCGGGACATGAACGACCCTGGCATCCAGCCCGTACCGGGACAAATCGTCCCCGTCCGCCAATAACACATCTGGCTTGAACGGGTGGAATAACAGTAGCCCCATGATATACATCAACGCTCCGGCGATTATCCCCCGCTTGTTTGTCCGGCACAAGAGCATGCTGCCCTTTTCCACCGCCGGGGCATCGCCGCGATGGACGGCTATAGTGGCACCGTACTTTTCACGGAGCCAGACGCAATTGCCGGTATGGTCGAAATCGGCATGGGTAATCACGATAAGCTTGATATCCCCGGGCCGGCAGTCCGCCTGCTTCAGGGCCTTTTTCAGGGCACCGCGCTGAAAAGATACACCCGTATCGATAAGTATAAAACCGGTATCGGTCTTCAAAAGGTAGCAGTTCACGATACTGGTGGAAACGGTAATAATATCCTGCGCCATTTTTACTCCTTATCCTAACGATACCGTAATACGGGACTATTGTTTCGCACCATTTTAGTTTTATTACAATTACCTGTCAATAAATGGCAGCATTTACATCATTATAGCGTACTCACAACGTTTTCGTGTATAATACTCATAGAAAGGGCACTAGCATGACCGGAATTTCCGATTCGTTTCAGAGACCCATTAATTATTTACGCATCTCGGTAACCGACCGCTGTAACCTGCGCTGCGTTTACTGTATGCCGGAGGAAGGCGTCGAATTAATGCCCCACAGCGATATCCTCAACTACGAGGAGATATATACCGTGGTCAAGGCCGCCGCCGAGATGGGCATCAATAAAGTAAGACTCACCGGCGGAGAGCCCCTGGTACGATTGGGACTGTCCGAACTGATAAAAATGCTGGCGGGTATCGAGACCATAGACGATATTTCCCTGACGACAAACGGTACCCGGCTGGCAGAACATGCTAAAGAGCTTAAAGAGGCCGGGCTGCAGAGGGTAAACGTCAGCCTGGATACCCTCAAACCGGAGAGGTTCCACCAGATTACTCGCTGCGGTAACCTGGAAGACACCCTGGCAGGCATAGAAGCCGCCCGTACGGCGGGACTGAATCCCGTAAAGATAAATGTTGTAGTCATGGCCGGTATAAACGACGATGAAGTTACAGACTTTGCTGTTAAAACTGTCAGCGACGGCTGGCACGTACGCTTCATCGAGCATATGCCGGTAACGGAAGATGGTTTCAGCGATTCCCGGCTTGTTTCCGTTGATGAGATGAAAAAAAGCATCGAATCGCTCGGAGCGCTGGAACCCTGGAAAGTCGATGTCGGCAACGGGCCGGCCAAGTATTTCCGACTGCCTGACGCCGCCGGAACCATTGGTTTTATAACCCCGGTAACAGAGCATTTCTGCTACCAGTGCAACCGTCTCCGTCTTACCGCCGACGGCAAGCTGCGCCCCTGCCTGCTGAGTGAGGATGAGATAGACCTTAGGGAGCCATTACGCCGCGGGGCTACGGCCGATGAACTTAAGACCCTGATTGAAAAGGCAATCGCCGAAAAGCCGAAAGGTCACCACCTTGCCGAGGGCAAAAAACGCAACGGCAGGCCATTTTCTCAGGTTGGGGGATAATTTTGGCTGAACTATCTCATATGGATGATAAAGGCCGTCCCCGGATGGTGGATGTTACCGCCAAGGCCGATACCGCCCGTGTGGCCGTGGCGAAAGGCACCGTAAAGATGCAGCCCGCCACCTTCCAGATGATTAAGCAGGGAGGAACAGCCAAAGGCGATGTCCTCTCCGTGGCGCAACTTGCCGGTATCATGGCCGCCAAACGCACCCCTGACCTTATTCCGTTATGCCACCCGATACTCATCGGCAGTGTGAATATGGAGTTCCTTCCGGATGAAGCAAGCAGTACCATTGAAATTACCGCTACCGTCGAAAGTACCGGCAAAACCGGCGTGGAAATGGAAGCATTGACGGCTACCACGGTAGCTGCCCTGACCATATACGATATGTGCAAAGCGGTAGACCGCGGCATGAAAATAGAAAACATCCGCCTGGTAAGAAAAAGCGGCGGCAAGAGCGGCACTATAGAGCTTGAATAGTGCCAGTTTTATGTTGTATACTAGTCCACCACTAACTTTCGGGGGTGCACTATGAAACTATCATGTCTTCAGGAAAATCTTAACCGGGGACTTAATATCGTGGGAAGGGCGGTAGCCACCAGGACTACCCTCCCCATAACCAATAATGTCCTCCTGGCCGCCGAGGAAGGCCGCTTGAAACTCGTAGCCACCAATCTTGAAATGGCTATCAGCTGCTGGATCGGCGCAAAAATCGAGGAGGAAGGCTCTATTACAGTACCAGCCCGGCTTCTCACCGAGTTCGTCAGCTCTCTGCCCAACGATACGATTAATATCAACCTTTCCGCCCAGACGAAAACTCTGGGATTAAAGTGCGCCCGCTTTGAAGCCCGCATCAGCGGGGTCGACGCCAAGGAATTCCCACCCATTCCAACCGTTGATGACGGAATCGCTACCAAGATTGAAGTAGAAGCCCTACGTGACGGGATAAACCGGGTCGTCTTTGCGGCGGCCACAGAAGAATCGCGACCGGTCCTGACCGGCGTTTGCACCCAGTTCGAAGGCGATACCCTCACACTGGCGGCGGCTGACGGTTTTAGACTGGCCGTTCAAAAGCTATCCGTGACCAGCGCTGTCAGCGAGAAAACCGAGGTTATCATCCCAGCCCGCACCCTGGCGGAACTGAACCGGCTCATCGGTGAGCAGGAAGAAGACGTCGATATCACTCTCAATCCCAATAAAAGCCAGGTGCTCTTCCGGCTCAAGAATGCGGAGCTGGTATCCCAGCTGGTTCAGGGCGCCTTTCCCAATTATTCACAGCTTATTCCGCAGAGCTATAATACCCGTGTGATAGTCAACGTTGCCGACTTCCTCAGGGCAACCAAGACTGCTTCTATCTTCGCCCGCGACGGCAGTGGCATCGTCCGCCTGATGATAACCCCCGGCAGCGAGGCTAATCCCGGGAAAATATCAGTCTCGGCCCGCTCAGAAGAGATTGGCGACGACGTTGGCGAGATTGATGCAACCGTTGAAGGTGATGATGCAAAGATTGCCTTTAACGGCAAGTACCTGACCGATGTCCTGAGCGTCCTCAGTGAGTCACAGGTAGCTCTGGAGACCACCAATCCATCCAGCCCCGGCCTTATCCGCCCGGTAGGTACAGATACCTATACGCACGTGGTCATGCCGATGTTTGTTCAATGGTAGTAACATTGGATGTGGATGAAGTAGTCATTTCTATCGGAATTACACCTTTTATATCAATTTTCTGCTTAGAAGCCGTAATGCGTATATCCAGAGCATCAAGCGCCAGTCTTTTATCTTGAATTGTCGCGTTGTCCAGATTTTTTCGTACTCTTTGACAGAATTCATTCAGCTTTATTTCGGCATCTTCGATATTCGAAATCTTGGCTTTTGTTTCTTGCATTTGACGCAACTCTTCCTCGTCATTCTGCCGCTCTTTCCTCAATCTATTTACTTCATCCAGAACAAAGTCCTGTGTGACTTGGCTATGGCGTAATAAAGATATAAGATTCCTTTCCTGCTTTTCATAGCTTCGTAATCGTCGCTCTAACCCTTTAATATCCTTGTCGATATCAGATTTACTATTGGATAGGTTGCTTTGTTCTTCAGCCTGACGTTTGAGTTCCGTAATTATTGTTTCAGGATGCTCTAGCACTTCCCTGACATTTTCCCAGACTACATCCTCAATATAATCCGCCCTGATATATCGCCCGTTGCAGGTCTTTCCCTTCACGGCTGTAGCACTTGTACTACGACAACGATAATACCGGTGTTTACGACTTAAACAGGTGTTGTCAATCAGCGAAATGGGACACTTTTTTAACCGTACACTTTTGTTTAAATCAGGCGGCATTAGCAAGCTCCCTGAGGCCCCTATTGTAGTCTCTGCGGCGATTGATTGTTAGTATTTGCACCTCCTTTCTGCGTTGCAGGATCTCCTCTCTCCTGCCATACAAGACATCGGCAGGCGTCACGTTGCCGAGTGCCTTGTGGTAGCGACGGTAGTTGTAGTAGTCGACGAAGTCGGCAATTGCCCGTTCCAGCTGGCTGGGAA
>CAYYVO010000145.1:0-3116 GCA_964475175.1 uncultured Dehalococcoidaceae bacterium
GACGGATATTCTCCCATACCATTTTATTCCTTCTTGTACTTACAGTGGCGGGGATTTTTCTTTACAGGATTCGCCGGCGTACCTGGATACTGGCTTTGGCTGCCGGTACCTTGATGCATCTTATTCTTGACGAGATGTGGAATACGCCTGCGACGTTATTCTGGCCGCTGATGGGGTTAAGCTTTGAGGAGGCGGAACTCACTAACTATGTATCGAACATTTTCAAGGGACTGTTTACCCATCCAAAAATCTACGTATCAGAGATAGTCGGACTGGCGATATTGCTGTGGTTCGGGATAACGATTATCGCCCGTAAAAAGATGGGTGTATTCTTGAGATACGGGAAAACAGACTGATTCTGTTGCCGCTAGCTTCGGGTACCCACCTCGATAAGCAGTTCGATTATTTCATCCCCCCGGATAATTTCCACAATCAACTCGTCACCCGGGCTCTTAAACTCGCCCAGATACGAGGTCAGTTCGGCGGAATCCCTGACAGGAATACCATCGAACGAAATGATAACGTCGCCGGTTTTCAATCCGGCAGCTTGGGCCGGTCCTCCGGTGAATATTTCACCTAAAAGGACGCCGTTGGCTGTTTCCAGGGACTGTTCCTCCACGAACTCCGGAGTAAGGTCTGAAATACCCGTCCCGACCCATGGATACGCAAAAGAGCCGTTGGCGATGACGGCTTCGGCGACACGCCTTACCTTATTACTGGCAACCGCCCAGTTGATGCCATCCCCTGAGACCGGGTCAATTCTGGCGATTACCAGACCGATTATCTCTCCGTTGGTGTTGAACAAGGGACATCCCGAGTTGCCGAAATTCACGGCAGCATCGAACTGGAGCAGGTTGGGAATGGAGTTACCCTCTACATTTATGAAACGGTTTACCTGGCTGATAATACCGGAGGTCAGCGTGTCTCTCAGTGCAAGAGGATTCTCGCCGTCTCCGGGGCTCCCGATGGCGACAACCGGCTCCCCGACCCGAATCAGGCTGGAATCTCCCATTGGCGGAGGTATAATGGCCGGGTTATTCTCCAGTTTCAAAACAGCAACATCACTGAAGGAACAGGAACCGACGACATTCGCTCTGGAAATCCTGCCGTCATACATCATAACGTAAATCGTGGATATGTCTTCGATAACGTGATGGGCGGTAATGACATTGCCATGTATGTCCATGATATACCCGGACCCGATTACACTATCGCCGTCGGTAATCCTTACCGTTGCTTGGTGGACTTTATCAAATATATCATCGGCGGTAATTATGGAAGTGGACAGATTGGCTTCGGTATTACGTATGCGTTCATCAAGAGCTTCAATCCCGGAGGTAACATCGTTTATCATATCTTCCACACCGGAAATATTTGCTTTGGCTACATTTAATTCGCTACCCTATGCGTCGATATCGGTCAGCACCTCGACAACCTGTGCCTCACGTCGGCCAAGGCCGCTTTGTATCTCCTGCTTTAGCTCATCACGCAGAACCTCGAAGCTGGCAGTCTGCTCTGTCTCAAAGCTGGTCAGCCTCTCCCCGAGAAGGTCGATCTGCTGGTTCAGGGTATATGAATAGTAGCCGATGCCCCCCGAGATTATTACCAGAAGCGCCAGAATAACGATCATTATTTTGTTTGCCATAACAGACTCCTTATTTGTCCGGTATCCTTAGAATTTATTCCGGGGATTTTTGTGCCACGATACCGGCAACAGCTTTCCAGCCATCGATAACGCCTTCATGATAGCGAAGGCAGCGGAAATCGCGGAACATTTCAAGCAGCTCGTTGTGTTTTAAAAGGTAATCTGGGTTACGCGGGTGCCCGAACTGCGCCTGGTCCACGGTAAATGTCTCGTATACAACCATACCACCGGGGCGTACTCCCTCCTTGATTTTAGGTATCAACGGGCGGTGCAGATAATTAAAACACATAATGACATCATAAGCTGACTTTTCTATTGTATAACCGCCGGTTTCGATGTCGGCAATCTGCGCTTTAACGGTTACGCCGGCTTCTTTTGCGGCTTTAAGGGCTTCATTGACAGCTTCCGGAGAGCGGTCAACGCCTTCTACGGTAAAGCCTGCCCCGGTCAGATATATGGCATTACGCCCGCTCCCCATCGCCACGTCCAGGGCACGTCCTTTCGGCAGGAGGCCGATGTTCTCCACCAGAAAGGGTGAAGGCATAAAGCTGCTTTCGTGTTCGTGCGGGCGTGTCATCGTGAAGGGGACAGCTTTTTCTTGATTTCAGTTAGCTGCTGAAGGTGAGATTTTTCTTCGGTTATTATCCTGTCTATTATAGAGGCCGCTTTGCGCGGCATGAGGTCTCTCATCTCGTAGTAAAACAGTATAGAGTCCTTCTCGGCGCTTATGGCCAGTTCCAGGGCCTCGATATCGCTATCAGCTTCGGTGGCCATCTCGCTGGTAATTAAATCATCGGTGAAAACGGCGTCATCGATAAGCGCCTGGAGGTAGCCGGAATATTCATGTTCCGATGATTCCGGGGAAGGGTGCGTATCTGCTTCACCGAGCATATCCTGGAATATATTGATATGCTCGCGCTCCATCATGACGAGTGCATCGAAGACAGCCCTCGCCTCTTCGTTATCGGTCGATTTTGCCATGATGTCGTAGAAGGTGATACCCGTTCTTTCTATTCCTATAGCCGTATTAATCAGCTCGCTGCTGGAGAAAACAATGGACATATACCAGCACCTCCTTAACTAATTACAGAGGTGAAAATTATCTGGTGTTAAACCTCTATTAAAATATCTTCGCCTTCAACCTTTACTTTATAGGTCTTTAAAGGGCGAGGAGATTTCAAGACCTTACCGATGGCCGTAAGAATTCCCGAACCTTTAAGCCAGCGTACCACATTGCCGTCGGTGATATCGAACCGGGAGCCATGGCGGGGGCAGGTAATAATGTTCCCTTCGAGCTTCCCCGCACAAAGGTTCCCTCCCATATGAGGACATTTGTTGACTACTGCGTAATAGCTTCCGCCGACCATAGCCAGCATTATTTCCTGTCCTTCGATGGTTACCTTTCTTTTAGTGCCGTCCTGAAAATCGCCGGTTTTGGCTGCTTTAACAAAGTTCTCCATATCTATCCATC
>CAYYVO010000145.1:3126-5740 GCA_964475175.1 uncultured Dehalococcoidaceae bacterium
TCTTTAACCAGGTCGTTAAACACTTCGAGGTGGTACCTTTCGTTGTCGCGTATTCGTAAAAGTAGTTCTTTGAGGCCGGCGTCCTGCGCTTCCATCGCGGCCTTATCGTAAGCCTCCGCGACTTCTCTCTCTATCTTGATGTCTGCCTTGAGCATATCCATTGTCTGGGTGGACGTATCGGGGGTTGTGTGCTCAATAATGGGGCTTCCTTCGTTCCCGGTAAGTTCCTCGGCAAGCCAGCCCAGGTGCTGCATCTCGTTGATGGCCTGGTCTTCCAGCTGCTTTTTAGCCTCGGTGTTCTCAGTCATGTAGGAATGAAAGAGGTACTGGAGAATAACCGTGTACTCATGCTCGATGCCCCAGTTGAGTGTTTTAGAGGTATCATCCTTGCGGTCTCCCCTGATGTCTTTCATGCCTTCTCTCTTGGATTTCTCGACAAAATGCACAAAATCGCCGTGATGGGACTCCTCGTCAGCCAGGATACGTTTTAACAATCTATTGATTTTAGGGTCATCTATTTTTTCGATGTGCTCTTTATACTGGGCGATGGCGCCTTCTTCGAGCTTGACGTCATTCTCCATCCACTCGGATACTTCCTTACCTCCCATGCGCATGGTACCGCGTTTCAGACTGGGCTCTCCGCCCAGCTCCACGACGGTCTCTGCCAGCCAGTCCAGGTGGCGCATCTCTTCACGGGCAAGTGCTTCAATTTCACATGCCATCTCACCTTCGCCCATAGCATAGGCGTGGCTGAGGTATTGAATGATAGCGCCATGTTCGTCCTGGATATTCAAGTTTAGCAACTCAATGATTTTCTCTGTGTCCATTTTTTTCCTCCTCGATTAGACTTGAATGAGTAACTAATTATATATATTTTGTCCTTCTATTGTACTTTTTCGAAATCGCTCTTGCTTGCCCCGCAGATGGGACATACCCAGTCATCGGGCAGTTTCTCAAAAGGCGTCCCCGGAGGGATATTTCCGTCGGGGTCGCCAGCTTCCGGATCATAGATATATCCGCATACAGTGCATTCGTATTTATCCATAAATTAATTGCCTCCTTTTTCTTTTGCAATATAGCTCGGGGCTGTTTTCGGGGTGGTTCCCCGTTTAACCTGATGGTAGTATTCATAGGTCATGCACGTATCCTCGGTAAGAACTTCGGCCGCCACGATTTTACCGATGAATATGGTATGCGTGCCGACATCGACGTCCTGAATCACCTCGGCCTCGAGGTAGGCGGTGGCGTGGTCGAGAATAACGGGAGAACCCGTTTGACCTATCTTATAGTTGATATCTTTTAGTTTGTCTGTATCCCGGCCGGACTTGAAGCCGAACCCGCCGATATAGGGCAGGGGTGCCGCCTGACAGAGAATGGACGCGGAAAAGACCCTGCTTGCCTTGATGTATTCGTGGGTCAGATTGCTCTGATTGATGCTGACAGCGATGGTCGGCGGCTCCGATGTTATCTGAAATACGGTATTGGCAATCTGCGCATTGAGCTTGTCGCCCTTAAAGGAGCCAACTATATACATGCCGTAGCCGAGTTTATGGAGTGCATTAAAATTCATTTAATCTTTACCTCCAGCTACATAACGTCTTTTTCGCTGGCTTCCACCGCCCGTTTCAACTCGGCGCTGAGCATCGGGGGCAGACCTTCTATATCGACATGGAGGAAACCCCTGACGATGGCGGCCGTAGCCTCGTCCCTGGTCAGTCCCCTGGCCATCAGGTACTCCACTTCCTCTTCGGCAATCTTACCGACAGCTGCTTCGTGAGAGAGGTCGATGCCGGCCAGGGTGCCCTTAAGCTCGGGAATAGCGTGAATCATGCCTTTTTCACCGAGTATCAGGCCGCGGCATTCCAGGTGACCTTTGACCTCCGGGGCATTTCCTTCTATATAACCGCGGGCCACGATATTGCCTCCGGTAGTGATAGCGCGCGATATTATCTCTGTCTTTGAACCTTTCCCATCGAGAATAACCCGCGAACCAACGTCCAGCGAGGAGCCTTTTCCGGTTACCAGAATGCTGTTGAACCTGGCGGTGGCGTTATCACCAACGCATTTCGCCAGCGGATTCATCTGGAGTGAGTTGACCGGTTTCATAAGGAGATAGTTGCTCATGAACAGGCCGTTCTCCTCGACGATTACGCCGCTTCGAGGGCGTACGGCTGTTTCCGGATTCCAGCTGTGTATCATCGTAAAAGTGACCTTGGCGCCACGCTTGACATAAAACTCGGAAACACCCAGGTGAAGTCCCGGTTCTTCCGCCGTGGCTGTGGTGCAGCCGGTGATGATATGCATCTCCGAGTCTTCCTCGGCGATGATGATGTTATGCACGTTCTGCATTAATTTTTCTTTAGCTAAATACAGGCAGGCTTGAACGGGTAGGGTGGTCTTTTGCCCGGGCAGCGACCGTATGAAATAACCATCGTACTGGTTAAGCTCAATGTTGGCGGTGTATTTATCCTGGTCTACCGCGACCACGTTCCACCAGTAGTCGGAAAACCAGTCATACTTCTCCATAGCCTGGCTGACCGGCATTACCTCCACACCATCCTGGCTTACGGAGCTGTGAACCGGCGTGTTATCCATCTGAATATAAGTGCCGGAC
>CAYYVO010000146.1:0-5706 GCA_964475175.1 uncultured Dehalococcoidaceae bacterium
GTGTATTTCGGGGTCATGATGTGAGAATAAATATCGATTTTCATGGTGCCTCCTGTATCGTATTCAATACCAGCAGGGTGACGTTACTTCATATATTCTTCCATGAGTTCGGCATCGTAAGCAGCCCTCCTGCCGGGGCATTTCTCCTGGGTGCACAGCAGACAGCTCACGAAGTCGGTATCGTTGGGGAATAAAATCCCGGAGCGAGACTTTATCGGCTTGATAACGCCGCCGGAAGTCAAGCTGACGTCTATCTGCTTCTCCGCCCCGCCGAAAAGTTTAAAAAGCGGTTTCTGCTGGGTTATCGGCCAGTCTTTTATCTCGCCGGGGTTCATATGGGCGGCGTCGGTGAGCTCGAACTTCTTGACAATATAATCTGTCAGGTAGTCCACCGACGATATGAGCACCACCGTTTTAATGGCATCCAGGCAGAACTGCCGCCAGAGGTCGCGGGCGGGGGCGTTAAGTCCATCGAGCTCTTTGCCGATGGTAACGATGAAAGGGTAGACCTCGTCGAGGTCGCAGAGGTTTTTATTGAGCACGCGGCTGGTGAAGCTCACGCCGTCTATATTTACCGAATCTCTGTCGGGACAGCGCACGCGCGATACGAGGTATATTCCCCTGGGCTTTGCCACGGAACGCACCTCTTCCCCCAACTCGGCGGCCATCGTTTCAAGACGACTGTTGCCACCATGAAACTTCAGGTGCTTTAACGCCAGGGAAAGGTCCAGGTTGAGAGGTATGTCTACCTGTTGAACTCTGTTTTCTTCTGAATCAGGCAAGATAGTCTATCCCTGCAAGAAGTACTGCTATAAAGCAGGATAATTAATCACCGATTGATTGTCAAGGTTCGGGGGCTCCGTGACCAGCCGGTATTGTGAATAAGGTGATACCGCCTAATATTAAATTGACTTGAAGTTTCACATAACCGATGCCATAATGCAGGAGACAAAACGACCACGCCGTTATAATTCTATAGTGGAGTAGTATTTCTTTGGAGAGCGTTGCTCAGACAATTGCCTTTGTGGGTATCCTGGTGTTCCTGGCGCACCTTTTTACCAGCATCTTCAGTCGCACCCGCATTCCTGATGTCATCCTGTTGATTATCATAGGTATATGTGTCGGCCCGGTGCTGGGGCTGGCCTCGCCGGAGGTATTCGGGGCGGTGGGGCCGGTCTTTACCACGGTTACGCTGATTATAATACTTTTCGAAAGCGGCATCGCCCTCAGGTTGAGTACCTTACGCTCGGTGCTGGGCGGAGCACTGTCACTGGCTCCCCTGAGCTTTTTCCTTACCATGTCTGTAGTTGCCGGAATCGCTATATGGCTTACAGACCTGGAAGTTTTACCGGCGTTTATCCTGGGGGCTATTGTTGGTTCCACATCTGAGGCGGTGGTCATACCTCTCGTCAGGCAGCTCAGAATCAAGGAAGAGACCGGCACGCTGCTTTCGGTTGAATCATCGGTAAACGATGTCCTCAGCATCGTTATTACCGTGGCGCTGGTCCAGGCATACATAGCAGGTAAGTTCGAAATCGCCTCGGTGTCCGGAGACCTTATTGCCTCGTTCCTCGTTGCGCTGGTATTCGGTATCGTCGGCGCATTAATATGGTCGATTCTCCTCAACAGGATACGCGCTATAAAGAACGCTATATTCACCACGCCGGCATTTGTCTTTGTCATCTACGGCATTGTGGAAACGCTGGGTTTCAGCGGCGCAATTGCCGCGCTGTCCTTCGGGGTAACTATCGGGAACATCGAGACGATTAAATTCCCCGTTTTCAAGACTCTTACGGTCAAAGAGCCGGTGGGTCTTAACGAGACTGAGAAGATATTTTTCAGCGAAGTTGCCTTTCTCCTCAAGACCTTCTTTTTTATTTATCTCGGCATATCTCTGGAGCTGATAAGCAGCTGGCTCATTATCGTAGGACTTATACTCACCGCAGTCGCCTTTGCCCTGCGTGTGCCTGCCGTTAAGCTGGCGGTGAGGAAGTCCCTGGGGCCCAAAGATATATCCATCATATCCGTCATGGTTCCCAAGGGTCTGGCGGCGGTGGTGCTGGCGAGTATACCTATACAGCAGGGGGTGGTCGGCGGGGAAATAATCAAGAACGTTACCTATGGCGTCGTCCTTTTCAGTATAGTAATTACCTCTATTCTGGTGCTTCTGCTGGAAAAGACGCCGCTTTCAAACTTGTATGCCTGGATGTATTCGGCGGGATTGCCCAGGTTTAAGATTACTACCGCACCCGGCCCCCGGGAAATTACCGGGGAAACGGATAAGCTTGTTCCAAGTGGAGATAAGCTATTCGGCGGCGGTTTGAGCGATAAAGAATCGCCTGAGAAAAGAAACAGGCGATAGGACGCTGAGCGGGGAAGTTTGACGGCCAGGGAGTATTAGCTGGTCGCCGCGGCAAGGGTATCCCTAGCTTTAGCCAGTACCATCTTCGCCGTTGTGGAAATAGGCCTGTGACTGCTTCCTGTAGATTCGAAATACCTGGTCAGGGTGTCAAGGGCTTTTTTCTGCTGCCGGCTTATCGTCATATAATTGGAAACAAAGCCCCCGTTACTCGGCGAGAGAAGCACGCAGGCCGGCTGTTTGTTCTTTATATTGTATTCGGTGACGTCTATCTCTATCTGGCGCATCAGCCTTGTGGTCACTTCCAGGACAGCCATGTCGCCGTCACTATCCAGAATCAATAACCTCTGGGAGTTTCGTGATGTGCGTTCATCCGGCGGTAGCTGTTTAAGGACGACCAGCGGATAGCGGTACTCAGCTTTATAAATCGGCATGGAGACTTCCATATCCTTCTCGGGATAATAGGGCAGCCTGTCAAGCACCCTGGGCGTGGTTCCCGCCGGGACTTTATACCGCTTCTTCTGCTCCGTTATAACGGCTTCGCGTCTGGATTCACCCAGTTCGATTATCGGCTTAATATATTTCTTTAATATGTCCGGTATCTGACCGCTTTTAAGGGTATGTTCAAGAATGTGCTCCAGCGCCCATGCATCTTCGGCGGTTATCTCCACAGTTGCCGGGGCGTATCTGCCCGGCCCGACCTCCAGCCCAAGTGTGGCAAAAGGCTTATTCCGGCTGTCCATCCTTTCCGCACCTTCCCTGGCGCGCTCATATACAGACCGGCTAACCGTGGTGGAATACACCTTGCCGGTGGCATCGCAACTTAGCATTTGTACCCTGCCCCTGACTGATTTCTCGCCGGTGATACGCACCGGCATCAGGAACAGGATATTATTCGGTTGATTGCGGTTCAATATTCCCATGCGGTAATTACCTGCTATACACGCCCTATCATGGTAAAGGCTGCGGTGTGATTTTGTCAATAGTAATATGGTAGGGGCGTACTTTTGTCGATAATCTCCCGGCGTACCAGCGGTTCACCTCCCGCCAGCACCACGAAAGAGATACCGAGGTCTCTGGCTTCGGTGAGGATACTCCTTATCTTTGCCTCGCTGATTTCCGGTCCTGATGAATGGTGCAGGGTTTGGTGGTAGCATCCCTTGCAGTGCAGGTTGCAGCGGTCGGTGATGCTGAAAATCATTATAGGGGGTACGTGGATGCCATCTTCTTCCAGCTTCGTGCGCGTCCGAGCCGCCTTCCGTTGATTTTTGGCTGTTTTAAGGAAATAATAAGCCTGTTTGGGGTCTTTGAGAGAGATACGCAGGGCATCCTTAAAGAACACGGATAGCGACTCGTTCATTATTTTGCGGAAACTTTTGCCCTTTTTGTATTTAACGGTACCCATCAAGGGTCTTGAAGATGGGTTTGCCATATTACGTATCATATCCATTATTATAATCAATCACTACATTATAGAATGTTTTCCAGGCAGAGTACCAGCCGGGGGTTTGATTTGACTTCATAGGCCTAAAATGCCGATAATAATTTACACCAGCCTGTCTTACTTAAAAATCACCAAGGAGGAAAGAACATGGATGTTATCGATGCTATAAAAGAAAGGAAGAGCTACCGGGCTTTCAAGCCGGACCAGGTCCCGCTGGAACTGCTGAAAAAGATAATGGAGCAGGCGCTGCGGGCTCCTTCGTGGGCTAATACCCAGCCCTGGGAATTCGCCGTTGCCAGCGGTGAGAAACTGAAAGAGATTCAGGAAGGCTTTGTGGCGAAGGGAATGCAGGAGCCTTATAACGAGGTAGCACGACCCTACGAGTACCCCGAACCTTATATGGGCCGCATCCGCGCATTACAGCCTAAAGACCGTGGCGAAATGACCAAAGAAGAAATGGAAGCCCGCTTTATGGATAATATTCGGCACTACGGGGCCACGACCTGTATCTATCTCCTCGTCGGTAAGCCTTTTTTCCAGCAGTCCGAGGGTATTAACGTATGGTCTATATACGACTGCGGTTCGGCGGTGCAGAATATGATGCTTCTCGCTACCAATTACGGACTCGGTACAGTGGCGCAGGCGCAGGCGGTAGTCTACCCGGACATCATCCGGAAAGTGCTGGCCATACCCGAGGATAAGCTCATTGCCCTTGGAATCTCCATCGGCTATCCGGACCTGGATAATCCGGTAAACCAGTCCCGCACGGCCAGAGAGCCGATGGATAAGGTCGTTACGTTCTACGGTTTCGACTAATTTTTTTGACCGTGGTGAAGGAGGGCATAAGATGGCGTTGACAGACTATCGTGAAGACATGGAAATGTGCTGCCGCTGCTCGTACTGTAAATTCATACCGCTTGAAAAAGTAAACAACGTAGAGAACGCCAATATATGCCCGAGTATCTCCAGGTTCAATTTCCACGCTTATTCCGGCGGCGGCAGGTTGAATTTCGCCATGGCTTTGCTGGAAAAGGAAATCGACTACTCCGATAAG
Organism: uncultured Dehalococcoidaceae bacterium; assembly: GCA_964475175.1. Taxonomy (GTDB): domain Bacteria; phylum Chloroflexota; class Dehalococcoidia; order Dehalococcoidales; family RBG-16-60-22; genus CAYYVO01. The sequence continues at coordinate 4,858 of CAYYVO010000146.1, forward strand.
CTTCTTGAAGTCGTTTATAATTGCCAGATGTGCGGCGGCTGTGATATCTCCTGTAAGTATGCCATGGACATGGAAGTCCTGGAGCCGATAAATGAACTGAGGGTTAAGTGTATCGAAGACGGCCACACTTTACCCGCCCTTGATAAGGTAATCAACAGTCTGCGGAAGCAGGGGACGATGGCGCCGGGGGCGAAAATTAGGCGCGGGGACTGGGCCGATGGACTTGACATAAAGGATTACACCAGGGAAAAGGTCCAGGTTGTTTATCACGTGGGGTGCCGTACGGCCTTCGATAAAAGGATGTGGCCGGTGGCCAGGGCCACCATAAAGATGTTACAAAAGGCCGGGGTCGATGTGGGCATTGCCTACGGCAAAGAGTCCTGTTGCGGCAGCCGCGCCTACCAGACGGGGTATAAGGATGATTTCCTGCGGCAGGCCGGACTGAACATAGAGCTTATCGAGAAATCGGAGGCAGAGATACTGGTAACCAGCTGTGCCGACTGCTATTACGGGTTCAAGGTGCTTTACGATAAGTTTGGATTCAAAATAAAACCGGAAATCCTGCATGTCACCGAGTTTCTGGACAGGTTGATAAAAGCCGGCGGGCTGAAACCGATTCGTAAGGTCGATATGGAGGTCACGTATCAAGACCCCTGTCACCTCGGCCGGCTGGGGGAGCCTTATATTCACTGGGAAGGGGAGAGAGTTCCCGGCCAGATTCGTATATTCGATCCCCCCAAGGAGTTCCGGCGGGGCACCTATGGAGTATATCAACCGCCGAGAGACGTGCTAAACAGTATTCCCGGGATTAAAATTATCGAGATGGACAGGACTAAAGAATATGCCTGG
>CAYYVO010000147.1:0-5693 GCA_964475175.1 uncultured Dehalococcoidaceae bacterium
TCTTCGAATACTGTCACCTGCCTGAGCAACGGGATATTGGCACGCCCCATTATTAACAGATTGATGGAATAGAGGGCCACCATCATAAGTATGCCGGAAAGCAGGGCATTTATCCTTAGTTTGGTATTCAGTAATGCCGTAACAAGCCCGGCCAGACAACCGGCAATAAATGCGGCCGCCGTTGACAGCCACGGACTGATATTATTAATTATCAATACGGCAGCGATAGCACCGCCAAGCGGAAAGCTACCGTCTACAGAAAGGTCGGGGAAGGAAAGCACCCGGAAAGTAAGGTAGACACCAAGGGCAACAAAACCGTACGCAAGCCCTTCATAAAAAGAGATACTCAGCAAGTTAGTTACAATATCCAAGAGATGCCTTCCTTATCTCCCCAAAACCCGTATGTTGTTAATAAACCTCTTTATGCGGCACAATTATTCCGTATAAACTGTAGCCGCCTGGTCTATCATAGATTGTGGAATAGTGATACCCATGCGTTCCGCGGCAGCCGTATTCACGGAAAGACTGATTATTTTACCCTTTTCAACCGGGATTTCCGAAGCCTTCTTTCCGTCGAGTATTTTAGCTACCATCTCTCCGGTCTGATAGCCGATATCATAGTAGTCGAAACTATAGGCGGCGATGCCTCCCCTGACTATCGAGTCCTCATCGGCGGGAAATAGCGGTATCTCATTATCCTCGCACACCCCGACTAACGCTTCGAAGGCAGTTACGATAGTATTATCGGTACCAATCCAGATAGCGTCTACCTGACCTACCAGTGACTGTGCTGCCGATAATACATCGGCGCTGGTGGACACTGTTTTCTCTACGACTTCGATGCCCAGAGCATCACATGTTTCGTTCAATTTCTCCACCAGAAAAACCGAGTTCGATTCACCGGCATTATACAGGGTGCCAAGCTTTTTAATTCCGGGTATTATTTCCATTATTAGATCGACGTCATCCGAGACTACAATCATATCGCTCACTCCGGTGACATTCTCATCCGGATGAGATTCCCAGCTGGTCACCATCTCCGAGCCTACCGGGTCTGTCACCGCTGTGAAGACGACCGGTATATCCGTTCCTTTAGCAGCACTGATAGCCGCCTGAGAATTCGGTGTGGCGATGGAGATAATGAGGTCCACCTTGTCTGTAACGAACTGCTGGGCTATAGAAGCTACCAGCGCCATGTCCCCCTCACTATTCTGATAATTTATTTCTATATTATCACCGTCTACATACCCCTTATCCGCCAGTCCTTTTATAATACCTTCCCTGGTGGCATCAAGTGCCGGGTGGGTAACAATCTGGCTGATACCTATCTTTTTTACTCCCCCGTCTCCACAACCGCCCAGCAGCGGTAATGCCATCAATACCAGCAGACTTAAACCGATTACTATTATCGAAAATTTATTGTTTTTCAATGTACACCTCCTTTATTATTAAATTATTTTATTTGTTGCTGACTCGTTATTATAATATCACCTCCCTGTTTACGAAAACTTACTTATTCTGCTCAGGAGAGCAATACTTCAAAATAAAGCACACATATTCACTTATTTTTACAGGGCGCACCGTTCTGTATTTTACTAGTGTCCGGAAACCCCGTCAAATATGGCAATGCAGCGCCTTAGGGAAATACGTGTTCACACGTGACCGTACGTTTTTGTTACGCATCAGCGGGTTCAACAGGTCATCTCCATCCTGATATGCTTGATGCCGGCTTCATAAAACGGCTGCCCTGTTTCATGAAAACCGCAACCTTGATAAAATGTACGCACTGCGTACTGAGCATGAAGAAAAACGTTTTTAATCTGCCTGCGTTTAAACTCGCTGTTTAAAAACGAAATAATACTCGCGCCTATTCCCTGGTGACGATATTTCTTAAGTACGGCCATTCTCTCTATCTTGGCTGACTTTTTAGTTGGGAATATTACTCTGGCGGTGCCTATCACTTCCTGCCCGTCCGTGACTACCATATTCATCTCTTCTCCGTTTCCACTACCGCTGAATTCAAGAGGTTCGGATATTCCCTGTTCCTCTACAAATACCTGCCTTCTTACTTCATAGGCACCTTGCATCTCCAGATTGTTTTCTGCAAACTTATAGATTAGTTCTTTCATGATAGAAATACCGGCAGGAAATTACCTGGTACATTATTATTTCTTGGAATCGTATCAGTTGTTCTATATATTAATCAAGCATTTCTGAGATTGGAGCAGGCCATTAACGAAACAGGATTATTATAAACCCCGGAAAAGTCCCCCGGGATTAATTCCGGGGGACAATATTATGTCCGGCGGAGACAGGGGAGAGGCCGTCTCTCCCTGAAAACTCTATATACTGCTTATTCAAGCTCGTAAAAACCACCGTAGGGCCCGATAATTGTATCGACAGCAATACGTCGACCAGACTTACTTGCTTCGGGGGGTGGCCATTTGATTTCTCGAGCTTGGAGGTACTCCGGCGGCCTCACTATTTCATATCTCATCGCCTTCTGCTTGCACCCGACGATACAGACGCCACACCCCTTGCAGTTTTCGCTGATGATGCGTGCCTTGAACTTCTTGGAGCCTTCGGGCTTGCGCATCTCGATAGCATTAAACGGGCATTTTTCGATACAGTCCTGGCAACCGGTGCAAAGGTCCTCATCCACCGCTGCTTCGAACCGGTTGGGCTCCACGAGGTCAAGCCTGTCGCTTTTTGTATAGGAATAAAGCATTTCACAAGCATCCGCGCAGCAGTAGCAGACCCCCCAGTGAACCAGCCCAACCTCCTCGTTCGCCCTGACGATTTCCAGGGTCTCTTCCAGGGAGTATTCTTTCAGCAGGCGGCCCGGTTTATCAAGATAATATTCCCCCCGGGAATTATCAAAACCGGCGAAACAGGTCATGATGGGGTGTTCGCATTTTCCCCAGAGTATCCGGCATCCGCAAGGAGCAATAATTCTCCTTTTGGCAGCCTGGATCTGCATTTTCCAGTTCTCCTGCGGCAGAATCTGGTCCGGGGTGATGTTCGGGCTGAGTTCGAGAGCGCCGATAGCCGGCGTTATCATAATGCCATGGCCCCCGGCCTCCTTCCTGTCGCTGGCCAACTTCGTCCAGTTGACGGACCACTCGTTGTAGAAGAAGTCTCCCCAGAGGTCTTTAATCTTCTGACTAAGTGCATTCGGCCCGGTGTGTACGCCTGTATCCGCCAGGTCATGATGGAACCCCAGGAGACTCGAGTGAAAGGCATACTGCGTCTTGCCCCTGGTCAGTACCCCCCTGTCTACCAGGCTCTCGAGGGCTTTAGAAATACTTTGCTCATCTTCTCCCAATATTTCGGCCAGTTCCTGGCACGTGCCCGGGACAATCACCTCCAGGCAGATTTTTGCATCCAGCGGGGTAAACATTTCATGGAGAAGCTTGAGAAAACGTTCGGATACGGGAGCGCCCAGCTTTATCGCTAATTCACTGTAAATATCATTTTCGCTCATAATATAACTCCTCTTATTTTCCGTGTTGTTTTACCCATCTAACTTCTAATCAGCCACGTATATCCTAAGATTAGCACCTCCTTTAACTAAATACCGTATACAGTGCCCTAACGTCCCATGGATTTCTTCAAGTTATGGCTTATCCAATATCGTCTTCGATGGTGATATATTGCTCGCGAACCTGCCCAAAAAAGGATATAATCTTTAACCGAAATTATGACTTCAGAAGCCATTGGACGGTATTTGAATAATAAAGGTGTGTTATAGACAATTATAAATCAGAACGATTATATATACAAGAGAGCCGGTTATACCTGAAACGATTTTTGATTACCTGATCCCAATCTGTGGGTCGTAATAACGGGCATTATAGTAGTATAGTCCCGTTCCGTCAAGGCGCTGAGAGGTAAAAAGGCTGGAGTTTTAATAAAACATAAAGGCCCCTGAACTCAACGTCCAGAGGCCTGTTTATGCTTTTGTGGAGATGGGGGAGACCCTGTCTATACCTGAAACAAGTATCAAGCCTCGTCTAAACTTATCTAATACTTAGAAGCCCCGATTTCCTCCATTTTACCGGTAACGAAGAACACTACCCTCTCGCAGATATTGGTTACCCTGTCCGCGCTGCGCTCCAGATTATGCGCCACCCAGATAAGGCGGGTTGCCCGGGTTATCGTCTTTGGGTCTTCGATCATAAAACTTAATAGCTCCCGGAATACCTGGTCATACAGGCCGTCTACCTCATTGTCTTCGGTCGCAATCTGCCGCGCCGCATCGGCGTCATGGTTGACCAGGGCGTCAAGGCTGCGGTGAAGCATGCCTATCGTTTTGTCCGCCATACGCGGTATGTCTATGAGGGGCTTAAGGGGAGGTTCATCACCTATCATGATGACGATTTTAGCAATGCCCTCCGCATAGTCGCCGATTCTCTCCAGCTCGGTGATAATAGTGAGGATGCAGATTATATTCCGCAGGTCGCCGGCCATCGGCTGCTGGGTGGCTATCAGCTGGATGCATTTCTCTTCAAGGTCGTTCCGTTTTTGGTTTATATCCAGGTCGTCCTTAATTATCTGGTTCGCTCTATCCAGGTCTCTGTTTTTCAAGGCGAAAATCGACTGCTCTACCGCTTTTTCTACCATGCTGCCCATGGCGAGAATCTCGTCCTGTATATGCTTCAATTGTTTATGAAATGATGTCCTTATTTCCATTTGGTGCCTCCATCCCGCTTTAGCCGAAGCGTCCGGTTATATAGTCCTCGGTACGTTTGTCTTTAGGATTGGTAAATATTTTTGTCGTTGGCCCGCATTCTACCAGTACACCGGCCCTGTCTTCTTCCATCATGAAAAAGGCCGATATATCCGAGGCGCGCGCCGCCTGCTGCATATTGTGAGTGACTATCACAATAGTGTAGTCCTCTGCCAGATTTCTCATCAGGTCCTCGATTCTCAATGTTGCTATAGGGTCTAGGGCACTGCATGGTTCGTCCATCAGGATAACTTCCGGCTCTACCGCCAGGACGCGAGCGATGCAAAGCCTCTGCTGCTGTCCTCCGGAAAGAGCCAGAGCAGATTGTCCCAGCTTATCTTCAACTTCATCCCAGAGCGCCGCCTGCTTCAGGCTTTTCTCAACGATGTCCTCCAGTTCCATACGATTTTTTATGCCGTGTCGTCTTGGGCCGAAAGCCACATTTTCAAAAACCGACATGGGGAAAGGATTTGGTTTCTGAAATACCATGCCTACCCTTTTTCGCAGCTCTACCACGTCGATGTCCTTATCATAGATATTTATTTCATCGAGCTCAACCCTGCCCTCTACTCTGACGCCGGTAATAAGGTCGTTCATGCGGTTGAAAAGGCGTAAAAAGGTGGACTTGCCGCAGCCGGAAGGCCCGATGACCGCTGTGATAGCGTTTTCCGGTATGTCCAGGGTGATACTGCGTAATGCCTGAAAATCTCCGTAATAGAGGCTGAGGTCTTTGGTGCTCATCCTGATTTCAGTGCCGGCGGACGTCCTTTTATCATTCAATTCTACACTGATGTTCATGTACTGTACCTCCGTTTGCGGGTGCGTAACCGTATGATGGTAGCGAGAACATTAAAGGAAAGCACGACCACCAGTAACACGAGGGCTACGCCCCAGATTGTCGTCCTGGGCATTCCGGGGATGTGGGCCGCTACGGTATAAAGATGATAAGGGAGCGCCATAAACT
>CAYYVO010000148.1:0-5682 GCA_964475175.1 uncultured Dehalococcoidaceae bacterium
GTGGTCGTCACTACTGAAATAACTCGTTCTGAGTAGTCAGTTTTATCCGAAATAGTACCGATATTTGGATACAGTTACTTATGAAGTCACATTCCAAAAGGAACTTGCTGAATATTTTTTTAAAAACCCCTTGCAATGGTTATAAATCTTTGATAGTATTGTTATACATAGAAACTCTAAGTAAATACAGCGTACGAGGTGACTTACGTGGTTATACGACGTGAACTATTGAAAGGCAGTTCCAACTCCCTTCTCCTGGGCCTGCTGGAGCAGCAACCGATGTACGGATACCAGATTGTCAAGGAACTGGAGGCAAGAAGTCAGGGTTACTTTAAATTCAAAGAAGGCACCCTTTATCCCGCCCTTCACCGCCTTGAAAAGTCCGGGATGATTACCGGCAACTGGCAAACGCTGCCCAACGGACGGCAGAGGAGATACTACCACATTACGGCCAAAGGATTGTCTAAACTTGCCATCGAGAGGACCCAGTGGCATGACTTCCTGAATGCCGTGAAGATGATTCTGCAACCGGGGCCGTCGAATCCTTAAGAGGTTCAGGATATGACACCGGAACTTATTCAATATCTGGAGAATATTAAACATAAAGCCAGACTCGAAAGCTCTGACGAGACTGAAGTCATGAGCGAACTCGAGACGCATATTCAAGATAAGCTCCAGGAGCTGATGGAGGCCGGGCTTTCCGAAGAAGAGGCCATGGAGACCTGTCTGGGGCAGATGGGTGGCACCAAGCTTGTTGCCCGCCAGGTCTATGAAGCCTACAGCCAGGGGACATGGAAGCAGGTATTGCTGGCATCAATGCCCCACCTCCTTTTCGGCGGTTTGTTTGCCCTCAACTGGTGGCAGTATCCCGGCTGGTTGACGATAGTACTGTCACTCGTCCTTGCCACGACCATCTACGGCTGGTGGCACGGCAAGCCGTCCTGGCTGTTTTCCTGGCTGGGCTATACACTGCTCCCGGTGGTAGCGGTCGGTCTGCTGCTCCTCTACCTCCCCAAAGCCTGGTCGCTGCTGGCTCTCCCCATATATTTCCCCCTGGCATTGTGGTGGCTCTTCCGCATCATTGTCCAGACCACAAAGAGGGACTGGATTTTTGGGTCTCTAATGCTGCTGCCGCTGCCGATTATCATCGGCTGGTTTCTGGCAATTTCACCGTCAGGTAAATTCTCGGAATTCAGCCTGCAGCGTGTTTATTATTTCGCACCCTGGATAGGCGCCAGCTTTATCGCCCTGGCGCTGACTATAGCGGCTTTCATACGTTTGCGACAGCGCTGGCTGCGTATCGCCCTGGTAGCCACATCAGGGTGCCTTACTTTAACACTGGTAGTCCATTACACTACCGGCCAGCTCAACACCCTTACGTTTTCAGGACTGATTCTCGTTATGTGGGGAGTGCTTCTCGTACCTCCTGTCCTGGAGCGATACCTCAGGAGCGGCCGGAAGATATCTTTCAGACGCAGACGCATGCCATTACCCGGACTCAAATAAGCAGCCCGCATAAAAATTCTCCGGAGGTGTACCAACGAAAAAAGTAACCATTGTAACTGACAGCATCGCCTGCCTGACGCGGGAACTTGCGGCGCAATATGATATTGAAATTATACCGATTAATTTCTATGCCGGGGGCAAATTATACCGTGACTGGGTAGATATAACGCCATCGGAAGCATATAAACTGTTTCTGGACGACCCCGATTCCTTTAAATCATCGGCTGCTTCACCGGAGGACTGTTTAAACACCTACCGGACTGCCAGCCAGAAAGCTGAGAAAATTCTCTGTGTCACCGTCTCCACCAAACTCAGCATGATGTACCATGCCGCCTGCGAAGCCGCAGATCTGGCAAAAACTGAGTTGCCGAATACCCTGATTGAGGTGATAGACTCATATTCGGCAACCCCTTCCGAAGGGATGGTCGCCCTGGCAGCCGCCCGGGCTGCCGCCGAAGGTAAGGACCTGCCAGAGGTGCGACGTATCGCCCAAGAAACAAGGGATAAGGTATCCGTTGTTATCTATCTAGATACCATCCGCCACGTATACCGCTCCGGGCGCATACCCAAGATAGCATCTCAAATAGGCTCGGTGCTCAATATCAAGCCAATTCTCACCGTTTCCGGGGTGGTTCATTTCACCGGAATGGTTCGGAACCGAAAACAGGGATTCGAACGGGTACTCCAGATGATGCGCGATAAAGTAGGAAACAGTCCGGTGCATGTTTCCGTGACGCATGCCTATGCCCTGGAAGAAGCCGAAAAGCTCAGGAAGCGTGTCGCCGCCGAATTTAATTGTGTTGAACTCTGGCTCTCCGAGTTCAGTCCTGTCATGGGCTACGCCTGCGGCACCGGCACAGTAGGCGTTGCCTTTTACCCGGAAGACTAGGAGGACAATATATTGATAAATATCATTGTTGCCGTAATTATAGGGTACCTGCTGGGCTCCATACCCTTTGCATATGTCATCGCCCGTCTGAAAAAGGGCGTAGATATCCGGGATGTCGGCGGCGGTAATGTCGGCGCCCTTAACACTTACCGTGAGATAGGCCCGGTATACGGTATCGGCGTGCTTGCCGCCGATATTATCAAGGGCGTCTTTGCCGTACTCATAGCCCGATGGCTGGATGTCTCGCTTGTCTGGGTCTGTGTCGCCGGCTTTGCGGCGGTCGTCGGTCATAACTGGCCGGTCTTTATTAAATTCAAGGGTGGTAAAGGGGCGGCCACCGTTATCGGGGTGCTGGTGGCGCTGACTCCCGTACAACTCCTGATAAGCGTGGCCATAGTGCTGCTCCTCATCGGCATTACCAGGAATGTCAGGCTGGCGCTTTTCACTCTTGTCCTTGTATTGCCGTTAGACTGGATATTCGATAAAGACCCCATATACATCTATACTACTCTAGGGCTTTTGTTGTTTATCGGACTCAGGACTCTGATTGACCTCAGGGTAGAGATAGCCAAAGCCGGAGCTAAAAAGAACCTCATCATCGATAAAGATTATACTGCCTGGCAGACAAAAAAGGTTGATAGAAGCAATTAAATGAAAAAAGTAGCCATCGTTACCGATACCACCGCCTGTGTCCCCCGGGAACAGGTAGCTAAATACGATATTGAGGTTGTGCCGGTACAGCTTATTTTCGAAGACAAGACTTACCGCGACGGTATTGACATCACGCCCACCGAGTTTTACTCCCGACTGCGTAAGACCAAAAAGATGCCCACAACCTCCAGTTCATCGCCTAATCCTTACTTCGAGGCCTATCGCAACGCCAGCCGCCGCGCTCAGAGCATCCTGTGTCTCACGGAGCCGGCCAAGTTCAGCGCCATGGTCAATTCCGCTCAAGTGGCAGTAGATATGGCTAAAAATTCACTCCGCAATGTCAGCATCGAGGTATTGGAATGCACCACCGCCGCCGCCGGTCAGGGTCTGGTCGCTCTGGCCGCTGCCCGCAACGCCGCCCTTGATAAACCACTTCAGGAAGTAATAGAGTTTACCAAGGGTATTATGTCAAGAGTAAACCTCTTCGCCACCCTGGATACACTGCAATACCTGGTGAAAAGCGGTCGGGTACCGCAGGCAGCCGCTCTGGTTAACTCTATACTGAATATCAAACCTATCTTCACCCTCAATCACAAAGACGCCCATACCGTAGCCCTCCCCAGGACAATGAAAAGCGCCCTGGACCGTATGCTGAAGCTGATGCATTCATCCGTATCTAAAGAGCAGCCCCTCCACGTGGCCGTAATGCACGCCGATGCCCTGGAAAAAGCTGCGTCTTTTAAAAACCGGATTTCTTCACAGTTCAACTGCGAGGAGATATTCATCACCGAGTTCACGCCGGTAATGGGAGTCCATACCGGACCGGGACTCATCGGTGTGGCTTTCTACGGGGAATAACTCTAATCTTCAACTCTTTAAATCAAGACTCCGTCTAGCCAAACAGCCCGAAACGCTTTATAATCTAGGTATGGACACCTGCTATTGAAAGGAGTTTACCGATGGATATAAAAGCTGTAGCCGGTGATATTACCGCCATCAAGACCGGCGCTATTATCATAAACCATTACGAAGGATTAAAAGTCCCGGATAGCTCTGCTGAAGCCGTTGACAACGCTTTGGGAGGGACTATTACCGAGCTCATAAAACAGGGCGATATCAAGGGCAAGCTCAACGAGATTACACTGCTGCACAGTCTGGGAAAGCTGCCGGCCAGCCGCATTGTTGTAGCAGGACTGGGTAAGAAAAAAGACCTGAATGTCAATAAAGTCCGAGATGCTATAGCCGGCACCTGCCGCTATCTGCGAGGTAAGGGCGTGACGAGCGTAGCCAGCATTATCCAGGGAGTCGGTATCAAGGGTATAAAGGCAGAGGACGCTGTGCAGGCCATAACTGAAGGCGCTTTGCTCGGTCTCTATAGATTCCGCCGGCATGTTACTAAAAAAGATAAAAATTCCAAAGATATCAAGGAACTCTCGATAGTAGGACCGGATAAGGCGCTCATTAAAAAGGCAATCGAAAAAGGCCGGATAATCGCGGAGGCCGCCAACTGGGCCCGGGATATGGTCAATGAGCCGGGCAACTTCATGACGCCGACGCTCATGGCCGATGCCGCCCGCAAACTATCCGATGAATACGGCCTCCAGGTTGAAGTATTCGATAAAGCAAAGATTACCGAGCTTGGGATGGGGGGCTTGCTTAATGTCTCTCAGGGGAGCCAGCAGCCGCCTACTTTTACCATCATCCGGTATAAGGGCAAGTCCTCCGATAAAATCGATATTGCCCTGGCGGGCAAAGGCATCACGTTCGATTCCGGCGGTATTTCCATCAAGCCGTCGGACCGGATGTCGGACATGAAGGGGGATATGGCGGGGGGCGCCTCGGTTATGGCCGTACTCCTTGCACTGGCACGCCTAAAACCTGAAATTAACGTTACCGCCCTCGTCCCGGCCACGGAAAATATGCCCAGTGGCTCGGCGCTGAAACCGGGGGATATTATTACAGCCATGAACGGAAAGACGATAGAGGTGCTGAATACTGATGCAGAGGGACGTCTTATTTTAGCCGACGCCCTCAGCTATGCTAAAAAGCTGGGCGCCAAAGCCATCATTGATGTAGCTACTCTCACCGGCGCGTGCCAGATTGCCCTGGGGAACAACTGCACCGGAGCTTTCACCAATAACCAGTCTCTCCTAGATAAAGTAATCGCCGCCGGGAAGGAGGTCGGCGAGCCTGCCTGGCAGCTGCCGATGTTCGATGAATACAAAGAGCAGCTCAAGAGCGACGTTGCCGATATCAAGAATATCGGCAACAGGTACGGAGGTGCCATTACCGCAGCCAAGTTTCTGGAAGAGTTCGTCGACGGCACGCCCTGGGTGCACCTTGATATCGCCGGGACAAGCGATTCTGATAAAGAAAAGGGATACCAGGTCAAAGGGGCCACCGGCGTGCCGGTACGCGCGCTGGTAAACCTTGTTATGTCTCTGGCCCGGCCTATATGTTAGGTCCTACCATATCCAGTATTGCGCAGGGCATCGAGAGGCTGGTAGGTAAAATTCTGGAACTGGCTTAGTGAAATGCGGTATTTTTAATGACTGTGGCTCGTGATTCATAAATCGGAAGAGGGGAGTCAGTAGCTCGTTATAGCTATTGACTGTTGTGGTAAAATATATTATTAG
>CAYYVO010000149.1:0-5639 GCA_964475175.1 uncultured Dehalococcoidaceae bacterium
GCCATAATATATACGGCGCCAATCCCAAGAAACGCCTGAAATGGGTACCGGCGGATGCCAGGCCGGCCAAGAAGGCGGATATCCTGTATTTCGTCGGTGATGTATCGGCTTACCGACACCCGGAAATAGCCCAGGCTACTGCCAGACTGCTGACTCTGGCCGGAGTCCCGTATATGGTGCTGGACGACGAGTGGAGCAGCGGACATGAGCTGGTTGCCACCGCTCAGCTGGAGCTGGCGAAAGAGATGGCCAACCACAACATCAAGGACATCCAGGATTCCGGCGCCAGGACGGTAATAGCCAGCGACGCCGAAGCGTACAAGACACTTAAAGTTGATTATCCCAAGATTCTGGAAAAATCTACCGAAGATATGCCTTATACCGTTCTCCACATCACAGAGTATATCGACCAGCTGATGCAGGAGGGCAAGTTCAAGTTCAAGAGAAAAGTATCCATGAAGGTCACCTATCACGACCCGTGCAACCTCGGCAGGCTTGCCGAGCCGTGGCAGCACTGGGTACCCCAGTACGAGCCGCCCAATATTGCTATAGGCAAGAAATGGCGTCGCGGGTACGACGGTATTTACGAGCCGCCGCGGAATATCCTCAAGGCCATCCGCGGGATAGAGTTCATTGAAATGCAGCGGGTCAAGGATAATGCCTGGTGCTGCGGTTACGGCGGCGGCGTGGGAGTGGCTTTCCCGGACTTTGCCCTTTGGACGGCCGGAGAACGGTCCGAGGAGGCCGTAACGACCGGTGCCGAGGCTATCGTAAGCTGCTGCCCCAACTGTAAAAACATCCTCGGTCAGGCTGCCGATAATATGAGTACGGGGATGAAGGTCTATGACATCACCGAAATAATGTGTCGGGCAGCCAAGTAGAAAAAGTTAAAGGAGATAACGATGAGCATACCGAGAGAAGCTTATCAGACATTACAGTCGATCGTCGGGGAGGAATGGGTCAGCGACGACCCGGCCATCTGCGAGGCCGACCGTTATTGCAGTCTTTCCGACCCCACCGACGAGAAACGCCGTCCCGGATGCAGCATCGAGCCTGTCAGCGCCGAGGAAGTGCAGGCCATCGTCAAGGTTGCCAACCGCTACAAGCTGCCTTTCGTGGTTACCAGCACGTTTTACGGTGCCGATACCTATGCCCGGAAAGATGATTCCATCCTCATCGACCTCAAGCGGATGAACAAGATAGAGATTGACCGCGAGAACCTCTACGCTATCGTCGGGCCGGGGGTGACCTTTGCCGCCCTGCAGGCCGACCTGCTTAAGATGGGGCTTTTCACCTTCGTGCCGGGCTGCGGCGGCCAGTCATCGGTGGTCGCCAATACCGTTAACATGGGCGATGCCCCCCTCGGCTGGAGGCACGGCCTCGGCTACCAGCGACTGCTGGGCGTCGAATGGGTGCTCCCCGATGGGGAGATGCTGAGGATGGGTTCGCGGGCGTTATCCAACGACTACTTCTGGGGAGAGGGCCCCGGCCCGGACCTGAGGGGTTTATTGAGGGGATGCGCCGGGCACCAGTCCAGGATGGGGATTATAACCAAAATAGGCGTTAAGATATTCCCCTTCGTTTCCGAGGAACTCAAGCCGGAAGGATGGGCGTATCATACCACCATGAAACTGCCGACCAACCGGTTCAAGTGGTATAATATAAGATTCCCATCCCGTCAGGCAGCGGTCGATGTTATATACGAGCTGGGAAGGTGTGAAATAGCTCTGGTCGTCATGACGGTCCCTCCGATATTCAGGGGCGTCGCCAGGAGTCGGGGCGTTGGCTGCGGCGGATTCTGGGACTACTGGAAAGAGTACAGCTCCAAGCTAAACCGGTCGGAGGAAGACCTGCGTGTAATGTTGTATGGTATCGGTTCCAATAAGCGCCTTGAATATGAGGAGAGGGTACTGATGGACATAGTCAAGGAGTACGAAGGGTCTGCCCGTGAGGCGCCGTGCCAGGATGAAACAAACTTCATGGCCGCCGATGCTATTTGCGCCAACGTCGTCGGGGGCAGGTTCTCCTCAGAGGTCTCTTATGAATCTATTAATCAGGCGGTGACCTACGCTAAGGTCGCCGATAAAATTTGCGACAAGCACCGGCCGCCGATACTGCAGGAATATAACACCACGGATTGGATTTGCCCGTACGAGCTGGGTTATATTGCTAAGATGGAATGTCTCCGCATGGCGGCAGTTGAAGGAAACTATGGCCTGCAGGCATGGAAGGACGAGGTTCAGGATGCCTGCGCCGAACAGGGCGCGTACGCCCTGGTACCGGATAACGATGTGTTCGGTCCAGTGTGGGGCAACTACCCTGAAAGAGAAGACGCTATCAGGGCAGCCTTCGATCCTAACCATATTTCCGCACCTGAGTAGGTTAAGAACCTGCGAGAAGGAGGCGATATGTTAAAGACAGCTAAAGAGTATGTCGAGAGTCTGCGCGACCTTAAGCTGAATCTCTATCTATTCGGTGAAAAGGTCGAAGACTGGGTCAGCGATCCTATCATCAAGCCATCGACCAACGCTGTGGCGATGACCTATAAGCTTGCCCACGACCCCGAAACTACAGACCTAGCCGTCACAGAGTCCATGTTAACGGGGAATAGGGTAAATAGATTCATCTCCCTCTTCAAAAGCCCCGATGATATGGTCAGAAAAATCAAGCTGCAGAGAGAACTGGGACAGAGGACGGCCTGCTGCTTCCAGAGATGTGTCGGCATGGATGGCATTAATGCGACCTTCAGCACCACCTACGAGATTGACGAAAAGTTCGGCACCGATTATCATCAAAGGTTCCGTAAATGGCTGGAATACGTCCAGGAAAATGACCTGACTGTTGCCGGGGCTATGACCGATGTCAAGGGACACCGTGGTGTGGCGCCCAGCCAGCAGGAAGACCCGGATATGTTCGTCCATATCGTCGAGCGCCGGGATGACGGCGTGATTATCAGAGGTGCCAAGGGCAATATCACCGGGACGGCGAATTCCCACGAAATGCTGCTGATGCCCACCCTCAGAATGAGGGAAGACGATAAGGACTATGCCGTCTGCTGCGCCGTACCCACCGATGCCCCGGGAATTACCCACATCTACGGACGCCAGTCCTGCGATACGCGCAAGCTCGAGGAAGGGGATATAGACGTCGGCAATTACGGCTTCGGCGGACACGAGACGTTGAGCGTTTTCGAGGACGTGTTCGTCCCCTGGGAACGGGTCTTTATGAACGGCGAATATGATTTTTCTATCATGTTGGTGGAGCGGTTCGCCGCCTATCACCGGCAGAGTTATGGCGGCTGCAAACCCGGTATCGCCGATGTGCTCATCGGCGCTGCCGCCTCCATGGCCGATTATAACGGCGTGCGCCGGGCCGCCCATATCAGGGAAAAAATCGGGGAGATGATTCACCTCTCTGAGACAATACACGCCTGCGGCCTGGCCAGTGCCCACCAGGGCTGGAAGACAAAGGCGGGCAACTACCAGGCTCACATACTCCTGGCTAACGTCTGCAAGCATAACACGACCAGATTTCCCTACGAAATTACACGACTAGCTGAGGATATAGCCGGCGGTATCTTGGTCACCACCCCCTCCGAGAAGGACTTCAAACACCCGGAGATAGGCAAACTGGTTGACAAGTACCTTAAAGGCGACCCCGCCTACTCCACGGAGGAACGCTACCGCATGCTTTCTCTCATTCATGCCATGTGCTTCGGCGTGGTTGCCCCAAGCTATCACACCGAGTCCATGCACGGGGCCGGTTCGCCACAGGCGCAAAAGATTATGATTGAGCGCGAGACGGACATGGAGGCCAAGCAGCACTTTGCCCGCAGTATCGCGGGTATTGATAAACGCGAGGACCCGTTTGGATAAAAGTAGGAAAGGAGGCGAGAATCATGTCTTACTTTCTGAGCCCGAAAAAAATACTTTTCGGGAAGAACATGCTGAGGAGGTTGGGGGCCGAGCTTGAGGGACGCGGCACTAAAGCCGCATTGATTACCGATAAAAACATGGTCAAGCTCAGCAACGAACTCGTTGAGGCGGTCAAGGCCGCCGGATACGAAGTCAAAATCTGGGACGGGGCGGAGCCTGAGCCTTCGACCAAAGGCGCCATCGAGGCCGGTAAGCTACTCAAGGAGTTTCAACCCCAGCTGGTTATAGGCTTCGGGGGAGGCTCGGTGCTGGATACGGCCAAGGCGGCCTGGGTACTCTACGAAAATCCGGAAATAGCTGATGAAGAAATCACGTCAGTTAACGTCAAGACCAAGATGAACGCTCAGAAGAAAGCCAGGTTCATGACTGTCCCCACCACCAGCGGCACCGGCTCAGACGTCACCTGGGCAATTGTACTTGCCGAGGCGGCAGAACACCGCAAGGTCGGGTTTGCTAATACGGAAATCGTGCCGGATATCACGCTGCTTGTCCCCGAGTTTACCGCCGGAATGCCCAAAGCGCTGACGGCCAGCACCGGACTCGATGTCCTGGGGCACGCCCTCGACGGATATACGGCCCGGCAGCAAACGGATTTCAGCGACGGACTCTGTCTGCAGGCCATGAAGCTGGCCTTCGAGTGGCTCCCTAAAGCCTGCGCCGATGGTGATGACATGACGGCCAGGGAAAAGATGCAGAACGCGGCTACCATTGCCGGACTGGGATTCGGCAACAGCAATACGTCACTCTGCCATGCCCTGGCACATACGTTCGGGGCCACCTTCAGCATCCCGCACGGTCGGTCGGTGGGTATCGCCCTACCGTATTCACTGGAGTATATCGCCGCGAATCCACCCATCGAGGGTGCGCCTGACCCGGTAGAGAGACTGGCCACAGCCGCCAAGTTTGTCGGGATTACCGGCGGCTCGGACAAGGAAGTAGTCGACAAGCTGATTCAGAAGCTGAGAGACCTGGCTAAAGAGACCGGCGAGCCCCTGAGCCTGAAAGAAGCCGGCATAACCGAGCAGCAGTTAAACGATAACCTGGACACGCTGGTGACTCTGGGCAGCAAAGATGTCAATATATACTCCAGCCCCTGCGAATGCAAGGATGAGAAGCTCCGCCAGCTTTTCCAGGACGTGTGGGCAGGTAAGTAACAGACTGTTACGGAATAACTATCAAGCGAGGTAGGAGATATGCCGGTATGTCAGGCTGATGATATCACTATAAACTATAAAGTGTACGGCGATGGATTCCCGATGGTGCTGATTCATCCGTTTTCGGCCAGTCTGGAGTTCTGGACAAACCTGATTCAGGACCTGCCGCCTAGATACCAGGCAATCCCCTATGACGTCCGCGGTCACGGTCTCTCCTCGGCGCCGGCAGGGGAGGAAAATTATACCTTGGATAGTCTCGTGGAAGACCTGCATCATCTGCTGGAGCACCTGGGAATAAAGCAGGCTTATGTCGGCGGGCTTTCGCTGGGAGGCGCTGTAGCCCTAGGCTATGCCGCCCGACATCCGGAGAAGGTAAAAGCCCTGATGGTTCTCGATATCCACGGCGGCTTCCAGCCGCCTGCAGACCCCGTAATGGCAGCTGCCATGGCCGAGGGACGGGAAAAGGGTGAAAAGTATGCTATGGAAAGAGGCATGGCGGATTTCGCCCGCCGCCAGCTTTCTACCGGGAGTGCTTTCCCACGCGTCCCCG
>CAYYVO010000150.1:0-5634 GCA_964475175.1 uncultured Dehalococcoidaceae bacterium
ATATTATACTAACATTTTCCCCAATAGCCTGTCAATGATTTGGCGGGAATGAACGCTGCTGGAGAATGCTTGAAAAAATGAACAGGAGCCGGCCTTCATTTATGGTATATTTCCCTTCCCGCCTTTAATATTAACGGAATGTTTAGACATGAATCAGGAAATTTATGGTTTGTTTATAATCTTACCACTAATATTAATAAATTGGAAACTATTTTTAACGAGGTAATGCAGGCATCACTTCAAAATAAAAAAGTGATTCCAATAAAAGGGAAATAAATAAATAGTATGGAGCAATATGAAAAGGGTAATTATTAGACGTGTAAGGCCAAAAAGACAAAGAGTCGCTGAAAGTAACGGTAACGGGCAGCAAAGTGGGATAAAGCTGATGGAGACCGAAATCCTCAAACAGTTTGATCCCACCATGCTGGACCTCGGTGACTTCAAGGCACCCTGCGAGGAGAAAGAGGCTGTGGTTGCCGTCTTCGACCTGACCGGATTCACCAATTTCTGCAACCAGGTGGACGCGTACCTTGGCATCCCTAGATTCCTCAATGACTTTCTGGAATGGTTTTTCCGGAGTATCCGCGAAGGGCTGACAGAAGAGGAATATGGCAGCCGTTGTAAAGTCTGGGCGGACCTTCCCGTAATGGTGAAGTTTATGGGTGATGGCCTCATGCTTATCTGGGAGTCTCACAAGATGTCAGAGTCACAGATTTGCCGGCTTGCGGCCACATTCTATGAAATTTGTTATGCCTACCGGCATGAATTTTATCCGCGGATAAGCATGGCCGTGAACAAGCCGCCGCGAGTACTCAGGTGCGGCGTAGCCCGGGGCAAGGTATTCAGTATCGATAACGGCAAGGACTACGTGGGACACTGTATCAATAACGCTTCCAGATTATCTCATATCAGACCGTTGACCTTCTGCTTTCCTCACCGCGGTTTTCAGGTCCGGGAGCATATGCCTAGTGAATATTACCGCCTCTTTACACCTAAATACGTATCTGTACGCGGTGTCGGCGATAATGAGCTGGTCTGGGTGGTCAAGAGAGAATATGAGATGATGACAGAAAAAGACCGCGGTATGTTCCGCAATACGGAGAGTGTGAAAGTGTAGTACCAATTTGATACTATCGATTTTTCGGTAAAAACGCAATTATTACTATTACGAGGAAATATTAATGGGATGGGTTAACATAAAAATCAGGATAGGCGAAAAAGTTCTATCAGCGGAGGAAGCAGGGGAAGGAAGTGAGGTGATGCAAGATGGAGTTTAATATGGTGCCAGTATCTGAATACGCCGAGAAGGAAACCCGGAGAGGTCCCCTCCCTGCAAAAGCAGTCAATGTGCCAGCCAATTCTGTTCCGTATATGACACGGATGCTGGAGCAAATAATCAGTATGACCCAGAAGACTCTGAATACATCAGCGGCTTCTATCCTTCTATTCAGAGATAATGACCAGGAGTTGTATTTCGAGGCTGCCTCGGGACCGGTAGGGAAGACGCTGCGACAGGTAAAATTGAGCACTAAGTACGGTATTGCCGGGCAGGTGGCGCGAACAGGCAAACCTTTAATTGTTAACGATGTCAACCGGAGTGAAAAATTCCATAAAATGATAGATGACACTACCGGGTTCAGTACAGAATCGCTAATCTGTGCGCCGCTTTCAATAAAAAACAAAATACTGGGCGTAATTGAAATCCTCAATAAGCTTGACGGCACCGAGTTTGACGAACAGGACCTGGAAGCGGCTGTTTCCGTGGCCAGTACTGCCGCGATGGCTATTGAACATACACGAATGCACCAGGTCATTCTGGATACCTATAAAAGCACGATTTCGACGATGGCAAAGGCAATAGATACCAAAATCCCGAATAAATGCGGGCATTCACAGAGAGTGATGGAATATGCCATGCTGGCAGGCACACACCTTTCCCTTTCTTCCGATGAAATGGAAGCTTTGGAATACGCCAGTATCTTACACGATGTCGGGAAAATATCAATTGACGATAGCATTGTAGGCAAGACCGGTTATTTAACGCTGGCAGAAGAGGAAAAAATGCGCAAACATCCTGCTGCCGGAGCCGCGTTATTAAAGGAAATTCCGTTCCTTGAGAAGGCAAGCGAACTCGTACTGCATCATCATGAGAACTATGACGGCAGCGGTTACCCGGATGGGCTGATAGGTGATGAAATACCGATAGGTGCACGGATAATTACTGTTGCCGATGCCTTTGATAATATGACTTCTGAACAGTCTGAGCGACCGGTTATGAGTATAGATGATTCTATCAATCAGCTGAATAAATATTCCGGCAGCAGGTACTGCCCTGTTGCCATAAGGGCGTTATTGTATGGAGTACGTATGTACTCTAATGGATAATGGCCCCGTAGTATCTGGGTATCAGGCTGGGTGATTTGATCTATGACTGGCAATATATAGAAGAGAAAAAGGGATTGGGGGTGAAAAATAGTGGATATCTATGTTTTGGGGGCTCATAATTTTGAATCACAGACTACCAGCTGTGTTTGTTTTCTTATTGATGAGACTCTGGCTGTTGATGCCGGCGGTCTAACCTCCGGTCTTTCCGTTCAGGACCAGCAGAGATTTAACACTATTCTGATAACTCATCATCACTATGACCACATCAGGGATATACCCGGTATCGCGTTGAGCCGTTTCCAGCGTGGTACGAGTGTCGATTTATATGCTACATCCAGAACTTTAAATATCATAGAATCACATATGCTTAACGGTACTGTTTATCCTGAATTCCACAAGATTCCGGATGGGCAGCCGACCGTTTGCCTCAAACAGGTTAAACCGCTTGAGCCGCAAAGCATCAACGGGCATGAGATACTGGCTATACCGGTTAATCATATTGATTCTACCGTCGGCTATCAGATAAGCGACAGAGAAGGGAATTCCATCTTTTATACCGCCGATACCGGGCCGGGATTATCCGAATGCTGGAGAAACGTGTCTCCCCAGTTGCTCATTATCGATGTTACCCTGCCTAATGACTCCGAGGATTTTGCCAGGGAGACCGGTCATCTCACCCCGAACCTGCTTGAAAAAGAGCTGACCGACTTCCGAACTATTAAAGGATATCTGCCCCAGGTAATGGCAGTCCATATGGATGCCGGGCTTGAGGCGACAATCAGGTCTGAAATCGCCGTGGTTGCTCAGAATCTGGGTATTCCCATTATCGTGGCCTATGAGGGTATGCGGATGCGAGTATAATTACATAGGATGTAAATATGTTTATTGCATCCGCTATTTATTAATGGCATGCTTCACCTCCTGCCCCCTTTCAACCCACCCCCCTTTGTCCCCCTCCCTTCAACGAGAGGGGGATTTATTTTACCGCAGTTTATAGTCTCTCTCCAGCCGGGTTTAACTATGGGGTAGAAGAGTAAGCAACTAATACTAGAGGTTGCGAATACAATCCCTGGAAGTTTTAAGTCTTATGTTTGCATTATGACGGAGCGTCATGAAGATGCCTGCTTCGTTAAACATTTGGTCACGCTCTGGATAACGAAAGTTACATCATCGTCTGATAAGCCACAATGCAGCGGCAGTGTTAATATTTCCTCATAAGCCTTTTCGGTTTCGGGCAGGCTAACCGCTTCGTTTGAGTAAAACGGCTGAAGATGATTGGGGACATAGTTGATGCCGGTCTCTATCTTGTGATTTTTCAGGTACTCCATAAGGTCGTTGCGACCACCGTTTTTCAAGAGGATGACATAGATATGCGGTGCCACATTATCATAGTTAATCGGCAGGCAGTTAATAGCCGGGATCCCCCCGAAGGCGCGGTCGTACTTCCGGCAGATTTCTTGGCGGCGCGCTATAAACGAATCGAGCTTCTTCAGTTGCGCCAGGCCGATGGCGGCATTTATATTGCTCATATGATACCGAAAACCCTGGGTTTTTACCTGATAGAACGGGGTGCGTCCTTTTTCCACTGATGTCATGGGCTTGCGATCCATCCCGCAGTACCTTTTCTGCCTCAGGATATCCGCAAGCTCCGGCTCCCGGCAGACCACAGCCCCTCCCTCCCCGCAGGTGATGTTCTTAATCGAATCGAAGCTGAAACAGGCGATATCGCCGAAGCTACCAATCCTTTTCCCTTTATAGAACGAACCGAGGGCATGGGCGGCATCCTCGATAATCCTCAGCCCGTATTCTCCGGCTATTTTCATCAGGGTATCCATGTCACACGGATTCCCGGCGTAATGCACGGGCATCACCGCCCTGGTCTTTTCCGTTATTTTCCTCCGGGCGTCCTCGATATCTATCAGCAGAGTGTCAGGATAGATTTCGGCAGCGATTGGTTTTGCCCCCGTTGCCGAGATAGCCTGAAACGAGCCGACAAAGGTTAGAGAGGGGACGATAACCTCGTCTCCCTTTCCTATACCCAGGGCATCCACCGCCAGATGAAGTGCCGAGGTGCCGTTATTGACGGCAATTACATGCTCTGCTCCAAGGTATTTCCCCAGCTCTTCTTCGAACTCGAAGACCTTGTAAGACTGCCCGAAGTAACCGTAATCGAAGGCTTCGCGGACTTCAGCCAGCTCTTCCTCGCCCAGACACCCCCGGGAAACCCTTATCATTTCATCGCGACTCATTGATGAATCCTTCTCTAATATTTCCGGTTACTGCTGATTGTATTGTATTGTATAGAGAGAGCGTCGGCACGCCGGCTATGACCGATTCGTAAAAGCCGGTGGATGGGTAATCGCAGATAACCTTATCCACTGTCAGCAGGTGATGGGTAAAGGGACTGGTGGCGATTTCGATATTTTCATAACTCTTGTCCTTGATGAAGTTCGGAATAGGATTATAGACAGCATCGGATGTCGGCAGGCCCTTCCAGACGAACGTATACTCTTTTCTGGTGGAGAAATACTCGATAAGCGCTTTTTGAAATTTATAGTACCAGGTATCCGGATAGTGAACGCAATCAAACCGTGAGCGGTCCCCGAGAAAAACGGTGGGTAAAAAAACGACTTTATTCTTGATTATTTCATTACCCGTCTCCCTCAGCTTTCGTGTACGCTGCACCGGCAGTATCCGGTGAGGACTGTGGTACGTTTGGGTGGAAAAACCGTTGACCCGGCACCGGTGCCTGAAGTATTCCATGGTCTCTCTGTTGGAAGAAATATTTATATCAAAGTGGGACAGGAATATAATATCCCAGAAATTGGCGGCAAAAACGCTATCGCCGTGTTCCAGGTCGATGCTTTTAGAGTCATGGCGGCGGCCAGCGGCTATGGCGGCAAACTCGGCGGGGAGTACCTCATGGGGGGTAATGACAAAATCGACCTTGTACCGCTGTAAAAGTCTGCTGAAAACGTTGAAATAACCAAAAATCTCCGGGCATAACCTGGAGACAAAGTGCTTCAATCCGGGCAGGACTATCCCGGACACATCGGCTTGAGACATTTCATTCAATTGCCCGACCAGTTTATGGCTCTCCAGCTGGCTGGCAGCGTTTTTCCAGACACTATCATCCGGGGTTTTTAACCTGTCTTTCTCCGCTTCGAGGTTGTATTTCTTCTGAGCGCCGAAGCGCGAGTATTTTTCGATAGAACCATCCGTTAGTTGAACTACGGTGTGCCCCTTTTT
>CAYYVO010000151.1:0-1435 GCA_964475175.1 uncultured Dehalococcoidaceae bacterium
AGTTCAGGGGAGGGGCTGTTGCCAGCGTCCACGCCGATTTCATACAGCAGCCTTATCAGAACAAGCTGGAGATAGTGGGCAAAGGCGGGACAATCAAGTGGAGCCTTACCGGGGGTAAGCTGATGCTGTCCCCCGCCGTCCCCGACCGGTGGCAGGAGCAGTGGCGGGAAGTAAATGTAAAAAACGACTCCGCCGACATGTACCTGGAAGAAATGAAGCATTTTATCGAGTGCGTGAAGGGTGGAAAAACGCCGTTAACCGACGGTATTGCCGGAAAGCGCGCACTGGAAATAGCCCTGGCGGCAAATGATTCCGCCGCTACAGGGAAAGCAATCAGGCTGGAGAAACGGAGCGGCAAATGAACCAGGAAGGCATTTTCATGGGCGGGGAGGGAGACGGCTGGTTCCGCATGAACCGGGACTACCTGACAGAAGTCCGGTCGAATGACCTCCCGCTGTACCTCCTCCAGACCTATAACATCGTGCCCGTGAAGGCGCTGGAGGTGGGCGCCAGAAACGGATTCCGCCTGGCGGCTATCGCTGAAAAGTACGGCGCCGACTACTCCGGCATCGACCCCTCGGAGGAGGCAGCGAACGACGGTAAAAAGAGGTTCCCTAAAATTCATCTGAACCGCGGGACTGCTGGAGTTTTACCTTTCGCCGACGGAGAGTTCGACCTTGTCATCGCCAACTTTGTCTTTCACTGGCTGGACCGGGAAAACCTGCTCCGCAGCGCGGCAGAAATCGACCGCGTTCTAAAATGGGACGGCTTTTTGATAATCGGCGATTTTCTGCCGCCGTCCCCGAGCAAGACCAGATATCATCACCTGCCCGACGCCGATGTCTGGACGTACAAGCAGAATTACAGTGAGTTATTCACCGGCTCCTGTCTCTACCACGTGGTGGGGTCGGTTACCGCGAATCATGCCAGCAATGAAATCACAGCCGAGGTCGCCCCCCAGGATAGAATCGGGACTTTCCTGCTGCAGAAGCGGGCGGGCTACGCCGAAACCAGACTCGATACCTGAGAGGACAGTATAATAAAACCGGGAAACGGCAATGAACAATAAAAGCCAGGAATTATATAAAAAAGCCAAACGTCTTATCCCCGGCGGTACGCAGCTGCTCTCCAAACGCCCCGAGCTCTTTCTGCCGGAACAGTGGCCCGCATATTATTCACGCGCCAAAGGCGTGGAGGTCTGGGACCTCGATGACCAACACTATCTCGATATGTGCTATATGGGCATCGGCGCCTGTATCCTCGGCTATGCCGACCCCGATGTCGATGCGGCGGTAGAAGCCGCCATAAAAGCCGGCTCAGCGAGCACACTTAACTGCCCGGAAGAGGTGAAGCTTGCCGAACTCTTAATCGAGCTTCATCCCTGGGCGGAGATGGTACGCTACGCGCGCGGAGGAGGAGAAGAAGTAGCCATAGC